>JACDDJ010000416.1 GCA_013817065.1 Acidobacteriota bacterium | reverse complement strand
ATATAGTTCCTCCCGGTGAAAAAGCCCCAGAAAATCGCAGACGCCAAGGGCAAGCTTGGCATTCTTCTCGTCGGTATGGGTGCAGTCAGCACCACGACTATTGCGGGCGTTTTGGCGATTCGAAAGGGGCTGGCGAAGCCCATCGGCTCTCTGACCCAGATGGGTACCATCCGTGGCTTTCGTTCTACTTCAAGAGCCCCCAGCACGCGAAGGATCTCTGCCCCGAGCACGACCTGTTCATCCAGCTCATGAAACTGAAGAACACGCTCCGCTACCTCCGGAGTGAGGAGCTGATCACGCATCTCGGTCTGGAGTATTACGACTGATGGATTCCAGCAGGCTGCAGCCCGCGCTTCTTGGCGGCGTCTTCATCGGCGTCATGTCGGCGCTTCCGATCGTCAACATCGGGAACTGCTGCTGCTGCCTGTGGGTGCTGGCGGGCGGAGCGCTCGCCGTTTACCTGCGTAAGCAGAATTCCACGATCCCGATTACGGCAGCCGAAGGCGCGCTCGTCGGCCTCCTCGCCGGTGTGATCGGCGGGGTCATCGGCGCCGTCCTGAGCATCCCGATCCAGATGCTGATGGGGCCGATGCAGGCGGAATGGATGACGAGAATCGCGTCGGCCGGGAACAATGACATGCCTCCCGAAATGCGAGAGATGATCGACCGCATGGCGGCCGGCGGTGCTCTCGGCGCCGCGGGCATCTTCATGAGTCTCATCAACATCGTCACGAGCACCATCTTCGGCATGCTCGGCGGACTGCTCGGCGTCGCGATCTTCAATCGCACCGCGCCGCCGCAGCCGCCGCAGCCACCGATGGTGATCCCGCACGATCCGGGAGTCGCTCACTAGGACGGGGTTCTCCGCATGGAGCGCGGGCACTACTCGCCAATGGCCCAGGACGCCTTCGGTTCGACCGAGAAGCCATTCGCCGTGATTCCTGATCCGAAGTATCTCTACCGGAGCGCTTCGCACGGGAGCGTCTTCGATCAATTGCACGGGGCTCTCCGCCGGCGCGAAGGTTTCGTGCTGCTCACCGGCGCGATCGGCAGCGGCAAGACGACCGTCTGTCGCGCCGTGCTCGAGCAGGTGGATCGGACGACGTTCACCTCGCTGGTATTGGATCCGCCGGCGTCAGAGCAGGACTTGCTCCGCGCCATGTTGCAGGACTTCGGTCTCGTCTCTCGAGATGAGCCGAAGCGCGGCCGGCTCGCGCACGCCAGTGCGCGTGAATTGCTCGCCACCCTCGACGATTTCCTTACGTCCCTGCGCTCGCTCGGCGCCTCGGCGCTGCTGGTGATCGACGAAGCGCAGGACGTACCGCTCGAGACCCTCGACCAGATTTCGGCACTTTCCGGTCCTGCCGGTGGCAAGGAGAAGGTGCTGCAGATCGTCCTCGTCGGGCAGCCCATTCTGAACGAGCTGCTGAAGTCTGCGCTCGTGCGTGAACTGGACGGCAGGATCACGACGCGCCTCGAGCTGAAGCCGCTCACCGTGGAGGAAACGTCGGAGTATGTGTCGCACCGGATGATGGTGGCGGGCGTGGGCCCCGCGGTCGGTTTTGCGCCGACCGCGTTCGCGGCAGTGCATCGATACAGCGGCGGCGTTCCGCGCTTGATCAACATGCTGTGTGACGGCGCGATGGCCGCAGCGACAAGCGATGGAGCCAACGACATCACGCCCCAGGTGATTGACACCGCCGCCGCCAAACTCGAGCTGCGGCCGACGCGCAGCCAGCCCCCGCTACCGTGGATCCGAAAGCCGGCAGTCCTCGCCGTCGCTGGACTCATGCTGGCGGCGTCGATCGGTGCGGCCTATCTTTCGGTCGCGAACCGGCCTAGCGACGTCAACGATGCGGGGGTATCGCAGCCGTCCGCGTCGACGCCTGCGACTGCCGCCACGGCATCGCTCGGCGGAGCGCCGGCACCGCTATCCCCAAAGGAACCGACGTCGCCTGCATCCACGACAGCCGCGACGAGCCCAACCTTCTCCGTGCTCGTGGCCTCCTTCCGCCAGCCAAACGAGGCGACGGCGCTGCTGAACGATCTGCGCGAACGAGGTCTGCCGGTTCGGCAGATCAGGGTGGTCCAGAGCCCGCGGGGCGTGTGGCACCAGGTGCTGGTCGGCCCGTACCCCGACGCCGCCGCCGCGGCTCGCGGTCAGGAGCGGATTCGGCGGATTCCCGGCTATGCCGACGCGCACGTCATACCAGGGTGAGGCCGCCGACCCGACGGAGCCCTTCGCACGCGCGCTCAACGCAACCCGCTCGATTCCTTCCACGCTAACAACACGAGGCCACCCGATGTCCGAGATTGACGCCCTGCTGCAGGAGAACCGAAGCTTTCCACCGTCCGACGCATTCCGGCAGCAGTCCCAGTTCAGTGATCCCGCGATCTACGACCGTGCGGCAGCGGATCCTGAGGCTTTCTGGAGTGGACTGGCCGGTGAGCTCGAGTGGATAACGCCGTGGGAGAAGGTGCGTGAAGGCCACTTCCCCGATGTGCAGTGGTTCGTTGGCGGACAGCTGAACGTCAGCGTCAACTGCATCGACCGGCACATCCGCACGTCGCGCCGAAACAAGGCGGCACTGATTTGGGAAGGCGAGCCCGGCGATCGCCGGACGCTGACGTACTGGGACCTGTACCGGCAGGTCAGCGCCTTTGCCAACGTCCTGAAATCGCTCGGTGTCACCAGGGGCGATCGAGTGGCGCTGTACCTGCCACTGATCCCCGAGCTCGCCATCGCGATGCTTGCCTGTGCGCGCATTGGCGCCGTCCACAGCGTCGTGTTTGGCGGCTTCAGCGCCGAGTCCCTGCGTGACCGCATCAACGATGCGCAGGCCGTACTGCTGGTGACGGCTGACGGCGGCTACCGCCGAGGCCATATCGTCCCGCTCAAGCAGATGGCCGATGAAGCCTTGCAGAACACGCCCTCGATTCGCAACGTCGTCATCGTCCAGCGGCAGCAGGGAGGCGCCTTCCCGATTCACGTGAAAGAAGGCCGCGATCACTGGTATCACCGATTGATGCAGGATGCCGCGGCGGAGTGCGAGCCCGAGGCGATGGACGCCGAGGACATGCTCTACATCCTCTACACCTCCGGCACCACCGGCAAACCGAAGGGCATCGTCCATACGACAGCCGGGTACCTCGTTGGCACCTACGCGACAACCAGGATGGTCTTCGATCTGAAGGAGGAAGACGTCTACTGGTGCACCGCTGATATCGGCTGGGTAACCGGCCACAGCTACGTGGTCTATGGGCCGCTCGCCAATGGCGCGACGGTGCTGATGTACGAAGGCGCGCCGGACTGGCCGCAGAAGGACCGCTTCTGGCAGATGATCGAGCGTCATGGCGTGTCGGTGTTCTACACCGCGCCGACTGCCATCCGGTCGTTCATGCGCTGGGGCACCGAATGGCCCGGCCGGTATCCGATGAAGACGCTGCGCGTCCTCGGCTCGGTCGGCGAGCCGATCAATCCGGAAGCGTGGATGTGGTACCACGAACACATCGGCCGCGAGCGCTGCCCGATCGTCGATACGTGGTGGCAGACCGAAACCGGGATGATCATGATTTCGCCGCTCCCGGGTATCACCAGCACGAAGCCCGGATCGGCGACCAGGCCATTTCCTGGCATCACCGCGGAGATCCGCGACGGCGTGGGCCGTCCGGTGGAGAGCGGCGGCGGACTCCTGACGCTGACGCAGCCATGGCCATCGATGCTGAGGGGCATCTACGGCGACCGTGACCGCTTCATCGAGACGTACTTCAGCCGCTGGAAGGACGGATCCTATTTCACCGGTGATGGCGCAAGGCGCGACGAGGACGGCTTCTACTGGCTGCTCGGTCGTGTGGACGATGTGCTGAACGTCGCCGGTCATCGACTCGGCACGATGGAGGTCGAGAGCGCGCTCGTCGATCACCCCAGCGTCGCAGAAGCCGCCGTGGTCGGCCGTCCTCACGAAGTGAAGGGACAGGCGGTCGCCGCCTTCGTCACCGTCAAGGAAGGCATCAGGATTTCTCCCGAACTGATCGACGAACTCAAAGAGCACGTCGTCAAGAAGATCGGAGCCATCGCGAGACCCGACCAGATCCTCTTCGCGGCCGACCTGCCCAAGACCCGGTCCGGCAAAATCATGCGCCGTCTCCTTCGCGACATCGCCGCCGGCAAAGCCCTGGGCGACACCTCCACCCTGGCCGACCCAAACGTCGTCGCGAAGTTGAAGGAGGAGTACGAGGAGAAGGAAGAGTAGGGGCGGCCGACCTCAGCCCTATTGAAACCCACCCAGCAGTCCGAAACAGGGGAGGCGATGGTTGACCTGCCGATGACTGGCGGGTGCCCTCCAGAGAGGACTTGGCGGGTTTGCGGAAGAAAATTGGTGAATGCCTGATCCAGGCAGGCCTCATTACTGACGAAGACCTCCAGGTGGCGCTTGCGGAGCACCAGCGCTCGGGCGAGCGGATCGGAGCGGTTCTCGTCCGTCTCAATCTCGCCACGCCCAAGCAGATTACGAAGGCGCTCGCCTATCAACTCGGCTTTCCTTACGTAAGCCTCGCGGACGAACCACCCGACGCAGAGGCCATCATCCTCATTCCGAAGGACGTCGCACTCAAGCGAGGGTGTGTCGCGCTGCGGCTCGAGAAGAACGTCCTGCCCGTGGCGATGTCCGATCCGTTGCTCTTCAGCCTGGTGCAGGACCTGGAGTTTCAGACTGGTCACCGCATCAAGCAGGTGGTCGCGATCAGCACCGAGATCCTGGCCGCCATCGAGCATGGCTATCCCGATAAAGCCCTCGCGTTCCACGGGAATCCCGCGGTCGGCGTCGGACTGACGTCCTCTGCGACTCGTGCGCCCCGTCAGGCACGCCGCTCGGGTGAGCCGGTTGACGTGGCCACGCTGATGCGCCGACCCGAGG
>JACDDJ010000415.1 GCA_013817065.1 Acidobacteriota bacterium | reverse complement strand
CCTCCCGGTCGCACACAAACGGCTCGGCGTAGGGGCGTTGATCGACGCCGCCATCGGCGACGAACCCAAGCACGTGATCGTGGCCGCGACGCTGTCGCTGCGGCCCGTTGAACCTCTCAAGCTGCTCGCCGGTCCAGGCGTGCAGTTCTCTCACGGCCATCGCGACCCGCTCTTCCGAGTCGGTGCCGCGGTCGATCTCCCCAGCATCCGGTCGCTCACGATTTCGCCTGGCGTGTCTGTCGACTTCGTCGGCGGACACAGGGCGATGGTGTTCGGTGTCACCATGGGCACGGGATTCTAGGTTCATGGCTCCCGAGATCTGCGACCGTGCAGCTTCTGGCGGTCGCCGATGATCGTCCGGTCGTTTGTGACCGAGCGGGACATTGTTGCAGTACGCCACGATGAGACACTCTCAGAAGCGGCGAAACGGATGCGTGCCCGCCGCGTGGGCTCGGCGCTGGTGAGTCCGCAGCCGCGCGGCGAGGGTTTCGGGATCATCACCGAGCGGGACCTCCTGCGCGCCATGGTAGAGGGCGTTGACCCGGGCAAGACGCCCGTATCGGCCTACATGACGTCCGACGCTGTGGCGATAACGTCGGAATGGCACGTGGTCGATGCCGCCCGGACGATGATGGAGAGGGGATTTCGTCACCTCGTGGTGGCTGACAAGGGGCGCGTTGTCGGCGTGCTCTCCATCCGGGACATGGTCAAGGCGTTGTTGCAGGATCGCCAGCGAATGGCGGCGGGGTAGTACCCACACAGAAGGGTTGGAGCGATGCACGCAGAAACAGCCGAAGTCCGCCAGCCGAGACCTCCAATACCGAAGGACTGGCTTCCAGGACTGGCCGAGAACTGGAAGTCCGACGTCCTCGCGGGATTCATCGTCTTCCTGATCGCGCTTCCACTTTCACTGGGAATCGCGCTCGCCTCGGGGGCTCCGCCCATTGCCGGTGTCATCACCGCCATCGTCGGTGGCGTGCTCGTTTCCTTACTGAGCGGATCGTACGTCACGATCAACGGCCCTGCGGCCGGCCTTATCGTGATCGTGCTGGGCGCCATCGAAGCGCTTGGCGAAGGGGATCCGCTGGCCGGTTACAGGTACGCGCTCGCGGTAGGTGTCGTGTGTGGAGCGCTTCAGATCCTGCTGGGACTCCTCAGGGCGGGGAAGATGACCAACTTCTTTCCGCTCTCCGTGGTCCACGGGATGCTGGCCGGCATCGGCGTCATCATCATGGCACGCCAGATCCCGGTCGCGCTCGGCGTCACAGAGGTCGCACACATCATCCCCAGCGAGTGGCCGGTCCTGCACGGGTCCAACTCGATCCTGGCTCTTCCTGACGCCATATCGCGGGCCGAGTTCTACCCTACGATCATCGGGGTGGTCGCCGTTCTGATCATGTTCCTGTGGCCGGCGCTCAAGCAGGTGGCCAGGTTCGTCCCGGCCCCGCTCGTTGCGGCGATAGTCGGCGTAATCCTGGGAATCACGTTCAACCTCGCCGCGACCGACCCGCGGCTCTTGCTCCAACTGCCCGAAGGTGGCCTCCTGGGCGGTCTGACGACCCCCGATTTCTCGAAGGTTTTCACCGGTACGTCCATCCGGTGGATCGTCGCGTTCGTGTTCGTGGCCAGCCTGGAATCCCTGCTCACCGCTGCCGCGATGGACAAGATGGATCCGTACAAGCGCCGCTCGAACATGAATCGCGAGTTCCTGGGCAAGGGGGTCGGAAACATGATCTCGAGCTTCCTGGGCGGCCTGCCGATGATCGCGGAAGTCGTCAGAAGTTCCGCAAACATCTTCAATGGCGCGAAGACGCGCTGGTCCAACTTCTTCCACGGCGTATTCATCCTCATCTGCGTCGGCCTCATTCCGTTCGTCCTCGAAATGATTCCGCTGGCGGCGCTGGCGGGCATCCTCGTCGTCGTCGGATGGAGACTTGCACACCCGAAGCAGTTCGTCCACGCTAAGCGCATCGGCACGGAGGAGTTCCTCTTCATGCTGGCCACGACGACCATCGTCGTCGCCGAAGACCTGCTGGTAGGTGTCGTATTCGGCATCCTTCTTGGGCTGATCGTTGCGGTTGTGCGCGGCACGTCCCTGGGGAACCTGTTCAAGGCCTCCGTTCAAACGTCCCAGACCGATGGCAAGACGGTGGTCCGGCTGAAGCGAGCGCTCGGGTTCGGAAACTTCATGGGCCTCAGGGCCACGTTGGACAGGATCCCGCCGGGCCAGACGGTCGTCCTCGACTTCAGCGAGTGCCATTTCGTAGACCACACGGTGGTGGAGCGGCTCGAGGATTTCGAGCAGGAGTACGAGCGCGAAGGCGGTCATGTCGAGAAGACCGGCTTGACCCACCTGCGTCATGCCACGGCTGAGCCGCTCTCGGCCCTGGTCACGGCCGCGTAGCGAAGGCGGCCAACCACAGCCAAAACCGGAGACGGGGGCATGCAGATGCCGATCCTGAGTCTGATTACCTGGGTGCCGCTCGCGGGCGTGCTGATCGTCCTGCTCGTGCCCAAGCGACACGTGCAGCTGATCCGAAGCGTCGCAGCCGCGTGCGCGACGGTGTCGCTGGTCCTCGCCTCGAGTCTGTTCTTCCGCTTCGATCGCGACACCGCGGCGCTCCAGTTCACCGAACGACGGGAATGGATTCCAGAGCTGGGCATGACGTACGCGCTCGGCGTCGACGGACTGTCCTTCCCGCTGGTGTTGCTGGCGACGCTGTTGTCGCTCGTCGCTGTGATCGCGTCCTTCAGTATCACGGAGCGGGTCAAGGGCTACTTCGCCTGGCTGCTGCTGCTCGAGTTCGCGATCCTGGGCGTGTTCGTCGCGCAGGACTGGTTCCTGTTCTACGTGTTCTGGGAGATGGGCCTCGTCCCGATGTTCTTCCTGATCGGTCTCTGGGGCGGCGACAAGCGGAACCAGGCCACGATGAGCTTCTTCCTGTATACCCTGGGGGGATCGATCTTCATGCTCCTGGGGATCATCGCCGTCTACCTCAAGGCGGACCCGCACACCTTTGACATGATCGGGCTGATGGAGGCCCGGACGCGAGATGGATGGGATCAGTCCTTCCAGAGGCTACCGTTCCTCGCGTTCTTCGTCGGCTTCGCGGTCAAGATCCCGGCCTTCCCGCTGCACGGCTGGCTGCCGCTGGCGCACGTGGAAGCGCCGACCCCGGTGAGCATCATGCTCTCCGGGGTGCTGCTCAAGCTCGGAGCCTACGGACTCCTCCGAGTGAGCGGTTTGCTGCCGCAGGGGCTCGAATGGTTCGCGCCGGCCCTGCTCGTCATCGGCGCTATCAACATCATCTACGGCGCCCTGCTGGCGTGGCGTCAAACGGATTTGAAGGCCATGGTGGCGTTCTCGTCGATCGATCACATGGGCTTCGTCCTGATCGGTATCGCGGCACTGAACATCATGGGCTTCACCGGCGCCCTCCTCATGATGCTGACGCACGGGGTCATCACCGGTGCGCTGTTCTTCCTGGTGGGCGTGATCTACGAGCGCGCCCACACGCGAGAGCTGACGGAGTTCGGAGGACTGGCGGCGCGCATCCCCCGCTATTCGTCGCTCATGTCGCTCGCACTCCTCGCGTCGATGGGCCTGCCTGGGTTGGCGCAGTTCGTCAGCGAGCTGCACGTGCTGATCGGCGCCTTCCAGCGCTGGGGGCTGTGGACCCTGATCGCCGGCGCCGGCATTCTCATTACGGCGGCGTATTCCCTCCGCACGATCGGGAGAATGTTCATGGGCCCGCTCAATCCCAGGTGGGCCGCCCTCGAGGACATCAGCGTTCGTGAACTGGTGGCGATCGCGCCGCTGACCCTCCTGATGGTGGCCCTGGGAGTCTTCCCGAGCGCCGTCCTGAACATCATGGACGCGACGCTCACGCAGATGGCCGCGATTTTCCGGTAGGAAACACGCCATGGTGTTCACGGTTACCGGCGAGATGCGTCATCACCTGGAGCACGAGGTCGCCCACTTCAGCCACCTCCTGCCGCCGCAGGGGCCAATTTCGACATTCATTCATCACAACACGCTGCACGGCCTGCAGCACCTGCCGTTCGAAAAGGCCCTCGCTGAAGGTGAGCGGGTTCTGGGCGGGCGCGGCTACCTCGACAACGGACAGTTCCGCAGCTTCTACGCGTCCGGGCGGATCACCGACGACGACATCCGAGTTGCCATGGCAGCGCACTCCCCGGCCACGGAGCGCGGCGTTCTGGCCACGATCGCCGGCAGGACGATCGACAGCGACGAGGTCCGCCGTCACCATCTGCTGCACGGCATCGAGGCGGTTGACCGCGGCCGCCTGCGCTTCGAGCTGCGGGAGCGTGCCGCCGATCGACGGTTCCGTCACGACGTACCGGACACGACGCGCTCGGTGCTGGTCGGTAAGGCGAAGCTGGCGCTCGGGCGCAGCCTGGATCGCGTGGGAACAACGTGGACGCTGTCCGATTGGATCTACGCCCACACCGACCTGAATATGCCGGCGGTTCTGAGAGCTGAGATCGCGCGGCGTGCTGCGGCGGACGTCATGGCCGTCAGTGGAGAACCGGTCGAACGGCTGCTCGACCGCATGGGTATTCCGGCGGACCGGCGCGAAGGCTATCTCGCCGGCATCGATCGGCACTGTAGCGACCTGCCTTCCGGCGACGCGACACGCGACGACGTCCGGCGGACCTGGCTGCGCGAGGAACGCCGCCTGCTGAACGGCATCGCCCGCCGGCACTTCGGCGTCGCGGGCACGTTCGACGCCATCGCACGCCACTTCGGGGAAGACCTCGAAGCCTATGCGCTGTTGCCTCTCTGGCACGCCTGCCTCGCGAGCTGCGGCCGCGATGACCCGTTTTCCGTGACGAACCCCGGTGATCTCCACGAACAGGATCCGGACGCGCTGCCCGAGCTTCTGAACGAGCACTTCGCGCTCATC
>JACDDJ010000414.1 GCA_013817065.1 Acidobacteriota bacterium | reverse complement strand
GTTCCTGGAAGTCAACCGGACCTTCGAGCAGCACACCGGTCTGGCAGGGGCGCCGGGCCGCACGGCGCTCGAGCTCGTTCCTGATCTCGAGCCGCATTGGGTCGAGATGTACGGCAAGGTCGCGCTCACCGGCGAGCCGTTGCGCTTCGAGCAGGGGTCTGACGTCATGGGCCGCTGGTTCGACGTCTACGCGTTTCGCGTCGGCGAGCCGCCCAGCCTGACCTTCGGCATCCTCTTCACTGACATCACCACGCGCAGACGCGCCGAAGAGAAGCTCCACCGGACGCAGGCGCGCCTCGATTCGGCGCTCCAGGCCGGTCTTGCCGGAACCTTCTACTGGGACATTCCGCGAAACCTGGTGATCACCGACGAAAACATGCTGCGGTACTTTTCGCTCAGCGACCGCGCGCTGAATGAGGGCGTGCCGCTCGAGGACTTCCTGCCCGCCATCCACGACGATGACCGCGCCAGGGTCGCGGATGCTCTCACGGCGGCGGCAAGGGATCGGAAGCTTTATCAACTCGAGTACCGGGTGCTCCACCCGGACGGCAGCATTCGATGGCTGTCGGCTCGCGGCGGTGTCGAGTCCGGAAAGGGAGGCGAGGTGCTCGGGCTCGCCGGTTTCACGCTCGATGTGACCGAACGGAAAGAGGCCGAGGATCGCCTCCGTCACAGCGAAGAGCGCTACCGCGCGATCGTCGAGAGCCAGACCGAAATGATCTGTCGCTTTCGTCTCGACGGAACCATTCTGTTCGTGAACGGCGCCTACGCCCGGGCTCGGAACACAACGGCCGAGCGGCTGGGAGGACTCAACTTCTGGAGCTTCATAGCTGAGGAGGACCGTGCCCACGTCGGCACGATGCTCGAACGCCTTCGTCCCGAGAACCAGGAGATCCGGATCGAGAATCGTTTCGAGACCGAGGCCGGTCCACGATGGACGCTGTGGGCCAACCGCGGGCTCGCGTTCGATTCGAACGGCCGTGCGACGGAAGTGCAGTCCTCCGGCATAGACATCACCGATCGCCGGCGTGCAGAGGAGGCGCTGGAAGAAAGCGAAGCCAGCCTGCGCAACGCCAACCGCATGAAGGATGAATTCCTGGCCACGCTCTCGCACGAGTTGCGCACTCCGCTGAACGCCGTCCTCGGCTGGGCTCACATGTTGCGCAACGGCAACATGACGCCAGAAACCACAGACCGCGCGCTCGCCTCGATCGAGCGGAACGCGAAGGTCCAGACGCAGCTCGTCGACGATTTGCTGGACATGTCGCGGATCGTGTCGGGCAAGCTGCAGATCAGAGTCGAACGTGTTGACCTTGCCGCCGTCGTCACCGCGGCTGCCGAGACAGTGCTGCCGGCCGCCAGGAGCAAAGGGCTGGTGCTCCAGGTGTTGGTCGAGGGTATGTCGCCCATCTGGGTGAAGGGTGATGCTGACCGCCTTCAGCAGATCGTGTGGAACCTGCTGTCGAATGCGCTCAAGTTCACGCCGCGTGGCGGCCGGGTTGACGTCCACGTCCGTCAGACCAGCACCGGTCCGGAAATCGTCGTGCGCGATACGGGTGAAGGTATTCCGGCCGAGTTCCTGCCGTTCGTCTTCGATCGCTTCCGCCAGGCCGACGCCACCACCACGCGGCACCATGCCGGGCTTGGCATCGGCCTCGCGATCGTGCGTTACCTCACCGAAGCTCATGGCGGGTCGGTCACGGCGGAGAGTGAGGGGCGCGGGCGGGGAGCCACGTTCGCGGTGCGCCTGCCGCCGGTCGACGGTCGCCAGGAGAGCACGGGAACGTGAGCTCCCATGCCCTCCACCCTGGCGCGACGAGCGGGAAACTCTAGAACCGAAGGCCGAGCGCGAATCGGAAGGTTCGAGGCGCCTGATAGGCGAACCGGTTATTCGCCTTGCCGAAGTTTGGCCCGAACGCCCAGTGCGTGCCCTCCACGGGTGTCTCGGTGAACGGGTTGAACCGTTGGAACCTGGTGGCATTGTTCGCCGCCGTGAGCACCTGCTGATCGACGAAGAACGGATTCACCACCTTCGACTGGTCGAACACGTTCAAACCAACATCCTCGACCTCGACAGTCTCAACAACCGGGAGGATCCAGACGAGCTACTGACGCCCATTGACGCGCTGGCTCCCGGTGTGCAGCGTGCGGGTGGTCGACGTACGCGGGATCACTTCCGATGCCGTGCCGCGAACGGTCACTGTTTCGGTGACGCCGCTGACCTGCATCGCGAAGATCAGTGGTACGGTCTGCGCCGCCGCCACGGTAACGCGCTGTTCGATGCTACTGAATCCCGAGACCTCGGCGCGAACGCGGTAATCCCCCGGTGGGAGGAACGTCAGGATGTAATCGCCGTTCAGACACATGAGCAGCACTCCGCCCCCCGCGCGACACGAATGTCGTCAGGTCAACGGGCTCGGCGGGAGCTAACAGCCCAGATCCGCGCCAGCCAGCTCACCATCAAGACGCCGAGCACGCGCCTGGGTCCGGCGGCGAAGATGACTGCGGCATTGACGATGATCACCAGGTAAAAGGCGCGGAGCGCCCACGTCGCGAGCGCAGGCCGCCCCAAGAGCTCCGGGGATTTGCGCCACCACGCGGCATCCGCCGCCCAGACACCGTAAAACAGGTAGTTCACGTACACGCCCCATCCGACGGCGACTCCGAAGACGGCGTCCGTCTGCCGTGCGGTGGCAAGCACGGCGTCGGCGTGCACCCAGTTGTGGACGATGTCGAACGCGAGGACGGTGTGCACGAGCGCCAGCACCAGGCCGAGTGTGAACGCCCACCACGCCCACTCGGGTGGACGAGCCCTTCGCGCCGCGGATCTGCCAGTCTCACCGGCGACGAACAGGAGCAACGCCAGCCAGATCGTCAGGTAGAGGCTGAGCATCAGCGCGCGGTGTGTCCGGCGGCAGGCAAGCGATTCAAGACAGGTGGCGCGTCGGGCAGCGACATCACCAGCGCGGCGATCCCGACGACCGCGATGATGCCGGCCAGCGCCTGGAACATGCCAGCGTAACTGCCGGTCAGCGCGAGGCACCAGGCGAGCAGCAGCGGACCGATCGCCGAGGCGACGACCGTCAGTGCCTGGGCGATGCCCTGGATGCGGCCCAGGTGCAGACGGCCGAACACGCGTCCCCAGACGCTGAAGAACAACACCATGACGAGCCCGCCGCCAAGGCCCATCGCGACGGCCCATATCATCACGTGCGTGAAACTGCTCACGAACGGCAGCGCGATCACCCCGCCGGCAAGGATGAATTGTGATGCTGCCATCAGTCGGCCGAGCGGGACGCGTGCTGACAGCCACCCGCCGAGGAAGTTGCCGACGAGCGCGGTCATCGCGGTGACGACGAGCGTCTTGTAGTAGACGTCCGGACCGAAGCCGCGTTCGGCGAGGATGGATTCGTTGAACAGACCAATGCCGGACGCGACCAGTCCGTAGAGGGCGGTTCCGAGCGCAAACACCCAGAAGGACGGCATCGCGACCGCCGCCGTCCATGTGTAGCCGGCGAGCTCTGGTCCCTCCTTCGCAGGAGCGGCCTCCGCCGGTGTTGACCCGCCGTCCGGCGGGAGGCCGATCGACTCAGGGTTGCGCCGTACGACGACGGCGGCAAGCGGCGCGAGGATCAGCAGGAGCGACAGACCGATCGCGAGCCAGGCCGTCCGCCAGCCCCAGGTCTGGACGATGTAGCCGACCAGCGGGAAGGCGGTCATGAAGCCAACGCTGATCGCGACGCTGTAGATCGCCATCGCCTTATCGATTCGGCGGACGAACCAGTGGCCCACGATCGCCAGTGACACCACCGAGAGCGCGCTCTGGCCGAGTGCGCGCGTCAGCGTGATCCAGACCGCGAGTGCGATGTAAGAATCTGCACGGCTCATGAAGCAGACGACCGCACCGAGCGACAGCAGGACAGTAGTGAGAACAACCCGGCTCCCGCGGCGATCGACGGCGTACCCGACACCGAGGGCGCCGGCGGATCCGAGCAGTGTCGCCCAGAGATTGAGCGTCGCGTAGCTGACGCGATCGATCCGGAGTTCGGCGAGGAGCGGTTCGGTGACAAGGCCGAGTCCCTGCGTGCGGCCGGGGAGTGATCCGACCATCGCGGCGGCGGCGACCAACAGGACGATCCAGCCATAGCGGCGTGACATCGCTCGAGCTTATCGCGTGACGGTCGACGGCGAAAAAAGTCGCGATTGGTCTGGCGCGTGGTGGCCGATACCGTTAAGCTTGCACCGTACGCGGAACCGGCAGTACGGTAGTCGGATCATCTAAGTAAGAGGTAAGAGGGAAGTCTACGTGCCTGTGACCATCAGTTGTCCGCAAGTTCTGGATGCCACCACGCGCGCCGCGCTGGTTGATTCGGTTCGCACCACGATCAAGCGCTGGCGTCCGTCATTCGAGCTGTGGAAGCTCTCGGTGTTCCGCTCCCAATCAGGCAAGGGATGGGACCTCGCCATCAGCGGCCCGCGCTTCCGCAAGGTCTTCACGCTGTATGGCCCGCTCGAAGATCTACCGGGACTCGTCAGTGCGCACGTCGACGCGATCCTCGCGCAGAGACGGCTGACATAAGCGGACGCGCTTGCATCCGCGGTTGCGAGCCACCTAAGCTGGCAGTATGGCGACCGCGCAGTGGATGAAAGTGCTCGACACGGTCAGCAATCTCGCCCAGCTCTGGGCGGGATTCTCTGGACGATCCCAGCCGGCGGCCCCTTCGGCGCCTTCCGAACCCACCAGCATGTCGGCCCCGTTTGGGCTCGGACCGTCGGAGTCGCGCGGGCTCGGTCCGCTCGAGACCCGGCTTGCCGGCGTCGTCGTGGCGGCGCTGAAGGAAGCCTTCGACCGCGACAAGGCGCGCATGGATCTCGAGCGCGACACGCTCGAGGGGGAACGCTCGCGCGCTGAACGGGCCCTCGCCGCGGAGTTGC
>JACDDJ010000413.1 GCA_013817065.1 Acidobacteriota bacterium | reverse complement strand
GCCGTACGCCGCGCCGGGTTTCCGGCCCGGCCGCGCGGGATGCGCCTTCGGCAGACCGCGCGAAAACGGGGCCGCTTGGCGGGTGGCGCGGCGGCGCGCCATCTCAAGTTCCTCTTTCAGCCGCTCGTTCTCGCGGCGCAGCCGGTTGCGCTCGATCTCCGAGCGTTGCAGATCCTCGCGGAGCCGCTCGATCTCCCGCGCTTGGTCGTCAATGATCTGTCGCGGATCCGTCGGCGACGAATCCGGGGGACGGCGAGGCACGCGATGCTTATGACAGATTCACGCGCGCAGTACAAGAGGGAAATGCGGACCAGCAGGGCTGACCCGCTAAACAGATACGTTGGAGATTGGTAGTTGGACTAGGCGAAGCCTGGTTTAGTCCGTCCCGAGCGTCTTCAGCTTCGCGCGCGCGTCGTCGGCGCCGGCAAAGTCGGTTTTCAGCGTCAGCGCGCGCTGGAAGGATCGGCGGGCGTTGGCGTCGCTGCCCGCTTTCGCGTGCGCGAGGCCGAGGTGGTAATGATAAACGGGGTTGTCTGGCGACTTGGCGAGGGCGCGTTCGAACGCACCGATCGCGTGGCCGGTGAGGCCCTTGTGGTAGTAGGCCCAGCCAAGGGTGTCCTCCGCCTCCGGGCGGCCGCGCAATTCGGCCTGGGCGATGAGCGCGAGCCTTACTGCTTCATCCGGCCTGCCGGTTTCAGCGTAGATCCACGCGAGGTTATTCGCGGCGACTCCGGACCCTGGATCCGACGCGAGGATCTTCTCGTACTGCTCGCGCGCACCATCGCGGTCGCCCTTCGCCTCGTGGATCAGCGCGATCATCGTCAATGCACCGGCGGGCGTGCTGCTCCGCTCGGCAAGGGTCCGGAACTCGGAAATCGCGCGGTCCACCTGCCCTTGCGAGATGTAAAGCCGGCCGAGTAGATCGTAGGCCTCGAGTTGGGAGGCATCCGCTGTCACGATGTCGCGGAGTGTGCGTTCGGCGTCCGCTGAGCGGCCCGCGACGAGATCGACCCGCGCTGCAAGCACTTTCAGGCGTGTGTCATCTGGCGCCTGGGCGCGCCACTCACCGATACGGCGCTGCGCGGCAGCGACGTTCTTCTCCGCGATGTCGGCCGTGATCAGTCCGATGCGAGCCTCGTGCAATGCCGGCTGAAGTCGGAGCGCCTCCTCGTAGGCGCCGCGGGCAGTCGCCGTTTGACCTCGCTGCAACGCCACATTGCCGAGTTCGAGGTGCAGGGAGGCCGCCTGTGGATTCTTGGCGAGGCGCACACTGAGCTCACGTTCGGCGCGCGCGAGATCGCCCTGCGCACGCAGGCTGCGGGAAACCAGGACGGCCGCATCGGCATCGTCGGGACGCTGACGCGCGGCTTGCTCCGCGGCGCTGAGCGCGCCGGCCGCGTCCCCTCGTGCGAGTTGCAGCCGCGCCAGCTGCAATTGCGCGGCGCCGGCACGCGGATTCAACTTGACGACTTCGCGGAACGCTCCCTCGGCAGCGGCGAGATCGCGGCGCTCGAGCGCGACAAGGCCGAGCGTGTAGTGTGCGGACGGCATTCCGCGGTCGGCATTGACCGCCTCTTTCGCGTGGATCGCCGCTTCGTCGGGCTTCCCGTCGACGAGAAGCATGCGCGCCTTTGCGATGCGAGCTTCGACATGACGCGGGCTGTCTTTCAGCACCTCGTCCACCTGCGCATGTGCGTCGGCCTTGCCCCCGGCAGCATACCGAATGGCCGCCAGCCGCAGTCGCGCGGCGGTGGCCTCCGCACCCTTGGTTTGCGCTATACCGCGGAGTGTTTCGGTTGCCTCCTGTGTGCGCCCGATTCCCGTGTAGTAGTCGGCTAACGCCAGTGTTCCACCCGGTTCCGCCGCCAGTGCCCTGAAGTGCGGTTCGGCCTCGGGCGCGCGGCGATTGACGATGTAGAAGAGTGCCATGGCCCGGTGGACTGACGTGTTCCTGGCGTCGAGCGCGAGCGCCGCCTTCAGGGTGCCCTCCGCCGCTGCCGAATCACCAGAAGCCCACTGATAGTTTGCCAACGCCAGGCGTGCTTCGGCGGACGATGGTGAGAGCTGGACCGCCGTGGCGAACGCTTCGCCAGCGGACGCTTTGTTGCCGCCGACAAAGCGGGCTGCGCCGAGCGCGCTCCAGGCCGGGGCGAACGAAGGATCGAGCGCGATCGCCTGCTCCATCTGCTTGACCGCGCGCGCAGTGTCATTGAGTCCGGCGAGGGCGTTGCCGAGCAGGATGTGCGCCGATGGATTCTTCGGATCGGCCTTCAGTGCGAGCTCCGCGCGGGTCCGCGCCGCCTCGTACTCTCCGCCAGACAGCAACAGTGCGCCGGCCTGCAGCTGCGCGTCCATGTTGGACGGATCCAGATCTGCTGCACGCGCGTAGGCGCCGTAGGCCTTGATCGGCTCGCCCGACGCCTCGTACGATTTGGCCAGCTTGTAGTGCGCCTCGGCCAGCTCCGGCTTCGCCTTCACCGCGTTGCCGTACTCGATCGACGCCTCCTTGTGCTGTTCTTTCGCGGCGTAGCCATCGCCACTTGCGAGGTACTTCCGTGCCTTCGTTTCCGGGTCGCTCGAACAGGCAGCCGAAAGCAACCCCGCGAGCAGAACGAGCGTCACGATACGGAGGATGCTGCTCATGGCATCACTCGCTTTAGCGTGGGCAGCAGCGCCGTTGCAAACGCCGCAACTTCCGAGGCGGCGTCGCGTCCTGGTGTAACCGGCGACATCACACGCACTAATCCGCCATTGGTTCGCTGCAGCCTCGCGGCATCCCACATCAGCAACGCTTTATTCGCATACTCGTTGGCCACGACGCGTCCGCGGCCTTGGTACCAGTACAGGACCACCTGCTGGTCGAGACCCTTTTGAATGACATACTGATTCACAGGGACGCGACGACCATCTGAATCCAGGTGAATCGTCGTGGACGACACCGGCCTCCACCCAGCTCCCGGAAGGCAGTTTTGCGGCGAGTGGATCGTGTCACCTTGGCGCTGGCTGCCGTAGTACCCGGCGTAGAGTCCCACCGGCACGCCTGAGTCCGACACATACATGCGGTGGATGTAGTCGTCCACACCCAGTAGGGCGACAACGTCATCGGCGAGCGGGCTTGCCTCACGGCCCATCCACCCACCGATGACATGAGGCAGCGTGGCAAGTGGTTCCCGTTCGACGTGGGCCTCGGTCCCCGAAACGTGCGTGGCAAAGAGTGCCGTTCCGGCGAGCAGCGCAACGACAACCGCGGCACGCTTGATCATGCGGCACCCGCGAGCGACGGCGCAGCCTTGCGGGCGCGCACGCCGGAGACGAGACGCTGAACCAGCAGGAGTCCGGCAAAGGCAACGACGAACATCAGCCATCCCGAGAACGTATGGAAGAAGCCTTCAGCCGCCGCCGGGCTGACCCACTCGGCCGCGAGGCCAGTGCCAGCGACGCGCGCGGCGTTGGCGATGATTGCAATCGGCACCGCCGCGACCGCGATCAGGACGCGTGCGCCGGTGCGGCGCTCCGTGAAATACCCAAGGACGATCGCGAGCATGAGGAGCGAGACCAGCGACCTTATCCCGCTGCAGGCTTCGGCAACCTCGAGCGTCTGCGACGGCAGCTGCAGGACATTGCCCTCACGCAGGAC
This sequence comes from Acidobacteriota bacterium, assembly GCA_013817065.1. GTDB lineage: Bacteria > Acidobacteriota > Vicinamibacteria > Vicinamibacterales > 2-12-FULL-66-21 > JACDCA01. Next base: position 1,304 of record JACDDJ010000413.1, on the reverse strand, counting down.
CGGGATGCCGGCCGTCGTGATGACCGCCTCCCCTGCCTGCGATGCGACGAGCTGAAGGGGGAATGCCATCTGATTGAAGATGATCGAAGGCAGCGGCACCATCAGCAGCAGAAATAGAATCGGGAACAGCAGGATTCGAACGTGCGTCCAGCCCCAGACGAACAGCACCGTGCCGGCGATGACGCCGATCATCGACACACGCGTCAGGAAGAGCTCGGCGCCGAGCAAGCCCGCCGTGTAGACGAGCAGGCTGCCGAGAATCACCAGGAGGCCGAGGCTGCTTGGCCGTCTGACAGCGGTGGCGAGCGCGTCGCGGCGCTCCCAGGCGAAGTAGGCCGCAAGCGGCAGGACGAAGAAGCCGTGGGAGTAATTGTCGTCGCTCGACCACTGGCGGACGAGTGACGACAGCACACCCGCGTACGTCAATCCGAGCGCCACCGCCAGCCCGGCTGCGACGCGCAGGTCCAGTCGCTGCGTAATGGAGTTACCTTCTCCCATCAGCCCTCGGGATCGTGGTCCTCTTTCCGCCGCCGACGAAGAGCCGCAAGCCCGGCGAGGCCAGTGCCGATCAACAGCATCGATGCCGGTTCCGGAACCGGCGACGCCTCGATCTCGAAGCGGACGCCGGTCAAGTTGAAGGTTCCTGGGAACGGAGTTGAAGGCGTGAAAGACTGCGTTGCAGTCCCGCCACCTAAGAGATCGAGGATCCCTCCGGTCGTCGGCGTGTCCTGGAAGTGGAACGCCCCAGCAAAGGTGAACGGCGCAGCCAGCACACCGCCAGTAAAGGTCGTGGGGATCACGAGACTCCCCGACCAGTTTGCGTCCAGGCTGGCGGCGGCCGCAGCGCTGCCGACTGGATTGTAAGTCACGCCGTTATAGGTGGCGGTCCCGCCTATGTCTGCGCCCGTGAAGCGAGTGAACAGATCAACGGTTGTTCCAGCCGTGCACTCGGGCACCATGCATTGGAGAAACGGACTGAACAGTCCTGAAAACGGGGACGCGCGGCCCTGGAAGCTGAAACTTCCCCCAGAAAGCGTGACATCCACGGAGCTACCGCTCACCCAGTTGAACACGCCGGACGTGAGGACGATCGTCTCCGCCCGCGCCGGCGTTGTCAGGGCCAGGGTGACAGCCAGGATTCCCAGGGTTCTACACACGCCCCTCATAAGTCCCTCCCTTGTGATTACGTGGTCCGTTCTGCTGCACGACGCCGGCGACGCGCCGCCATCAGCCCGGCCAACCCGGTGCCGATCAGGATCATCGATGCCGGTTCCGGCGTTGCGATCGCATCCTGTGCGCTGAGA
>JACDDJ010000412.1:1977-4943 GCA_013817065.1 Acidobacteriota bacterium | reverse complement strand
TGCCGCTCCGGTGTGACGATGATGTTCTGGGGCTTGATGTCGCGATGGACGATGCCGCGCGCATGCGCGGCGGCAAGGGCGGCCGCGACGTCGGCGGCGAGGGTCAGCGCCAGCCGCACGTCGAGCGGGCCCTGGCGGAGCGTCTGAGCGAGCGTCTCCCCCTCGACATATTGCATGACGATGCAGGCGCGGCCGTCGGGATCGACGATCACGTCGTGGACGCCGCAGATGTTGGGATGATCGAGCGCCGCAGCGGCCCGCGCCTCGCGGATCAGCCGTCTTCGTGCGCTGGCGTCAGCGGCGCGGTCAGGGGCGATGAACTTGATGGCGACAGGACGCTGGAGTACGAGGTCGTGTGCGAGGTAGACCGATCCCATCCCTCCGGCCCCGAGGAGGCGTTCGAGGCGGTAATTGGCCAGCCGCGCGTCTGGCGCAAGAGGGTCCATAAGGTCCGGCAAGAACGGCTACTGAATTTGCCGTGGAATTCGCCGACGATAGACCATTGCCGCCCCTGCCGCAACAGAGAAAAGGGGCCCATCGTCCAGCCGCGCCGCGCCCCCGTTGCTGGAACTGAACATGCACGGTCAGAGGGCATGCACCTGCTCCGCAGGCTCAGCATCGTAGCTCGCCCATTAGCCCGCCTGGGATGCGTCGCCATTGGTACGGTCTACGTGCTCATCGGCGTTCTCGCCCTGCTGGCCCTCGCCGGGATCTTCATCGAGGCCGCCGACGAGGACCGCCTGATCCATGTCCTCCGCAATCTTCCAGGCGGCACCATCGTGGTGTGGGCCATCATCGCCGGCGCGGCGGGGTATGTCGTCTGGCGCGGGATCGAAGCCTGGACGGATCCGTACGAGTTCGGCACGAACTGGCACGGACTGTTCGTGCGCACGGGGATTGCCCTTAGTGCTGTCGGTTACGCGGTGCTCGCCTATTCGGCCGCGCGGATTGCGGCGGCCCCGGTTGTGCGCGGCCGGGGCGAGGTCGCCGAGGAGCAGCGGCAGCGGACAATCGCAGACGTGCTGACGTGGCCCGGCGGCGACTGGTTCGTCGGCGCTGCTGGCCTCTTCCTACTGGTAATGGGTGTCGGGCAGGCGGTGCTGTTACTGCGGCGCTCCTACACCATCGAGATCAACCTCGAGGACCGGACGCCGGCCGTGCGTCGCGGGATTCACGCGCTTGCGTGGTACGGCTACGCGGCGCGGGGCGTCATCATCGCTCTGCTCGGCTACTTCCTGCTGCGCGGCGGTCTCAGTGACGACGCGTCAAGAGTCGGCGACACCGATACCGCCTTCGACACGATCGGAGGTGGTCTCATCGGTGATTTCGCCTTCTTCGTGGTGGCGGTGGGCACCCTCGCCTACGGACTCTTCATGTATGCCTGCGCGCTCTTCTATAGATTCGAAAGGCGCGGCAATCCCAAGAATCAGACCACGGCTGCCGCTCCATGAGAGCGGCCAGGGCTGGTCTAAGGCGAGGACGTCGCCGGACGGCTCCAGCTCAGGGTGTCCCAAGCTCGCCCGATCGTACCTGTTCAAACGTCCCATTTCCGGTCTCCTCACCCAACTCTCATTGATCGCTCACCGTCCGCAACGAACTTGCGGAACGGGATAGGAACTTTTCCCTCCCATACATCGTTAACCAATTGACTATGAAAACGATTACCGCTATCGCACTTGTTCTCGCCGTGCTCGCGCCGGCCGCCGCCACCGCCCAGACCTCCGCCGCCTTCACCGGCACGTGGGAGGGCACCTACACGCTCAACGGTCCCGACGGCACGCCCGGGGCGCCCCGGCCGATCGTCTTCGATCTCACGCAGAAGGGCAAAGAGCTCACCGGGACGGCTGGCCCAGCCGATCAGCAGGAGAAGGTCGTGGGAACTGTTGCCGACGGCAAGGCGACCTTCGACATCCTGATGCCCCAAGGCCCGCCGTTCAAGTTCTCTCTCACGATCGTCAAGGGTCGCCTCCAGGGTGACATGACCCGTGAGAACAATGGCACCGTGCGCCAGGCCAAGGTCGACGCCGCCAAAGCCGCACCCGCCAAGAAGTAGTCGGTAGGGGCGAAGCCCCTCGGAGATAAATATGGACTTGTGGATCAGGGACTTCAGGCATGCGGCGCGCGGTCTGATGCGCGCGCCGGGCTTCACGCTCGTCGTCGTCGCGACGCTCGCGCTCGCCATCGGCGCCAACGCAACGATCTTCAGCGTCGTCAACGCCGTGCTCCTCGAACCGTTGCCGTATCCGAACGCCGACCGCCTCGTGTCGATCAGCGGAACGGCGCCGGGGACGGACCAACCGGCGGAGCTGGGCGTCCCTGACGAGCTCTATTTCGAAATGCGTGATAGCGCGCCGGCACTCGAAGACCTTGCGATCTACGGTACCGGGTCCTCCACCAGCCGCGCCGAAGGACACGTCGATCAGCTGTTCATGACGCAGGCGACGCTGTCCTTCTTCTCGACACTGGGCGCACAGCCTCTGCACGGCCGCCTGCCTGCTGAGGAAGACGGCAACACCGTCGTGGTGATCAGCCACACGCTGTGGCGCACATGGTTCGGCTCCAGGTTGGACGTCCTCAACAAAAGCTACACGTTCGCGAACATCACTCGCACGATCGTCGGCATCATGCCGCCGGAATTCAAGTTCCCGGACGAGCGCGTCTCGTTCTGGGTGCCGATGCCGATTCGCCAGGCGCAGGTGACGCCCGGCGGCTTCGGCCCGCGCATGGTCGCGCGGATGAAGCCTGGCACCGACCAGTCGACGCTGATGGCGCAGCTCGAGCCGCTCGCGCGTCGCGCGCAGCAGCGACTCGGTGGCCCCGCACCCTACGTGCGGATCATGGAGCGTTACCGGCCAGTCGTGAAGCCACTCCGTGACCAGATGGTCGGCAATATCGCGACGGCGCTCTGGATTGTGCTCGGCACGGTCGGCATCGTGTTCCTGATCGCCTGCGCGAATGTCGCGAGC
>JACDDJ010000412.1:0-1967 GCA_013817065.1 Acidobacteriota bacterium | reverse complement strand
CCTGTTCACCGTCCGCTCAGAGAACCGGCGCCAGGACCTCGCCGTGCGAAGCGCGCTCGGAGCCAGGCGCGGCGACCTGGTCCGCTCACAGTTGGCGGAAGCACTGCTTCTCGCCGCACTAGGAGGAGCGGCCGGCGCACTCATCGCGTGGGGTGGTGTTCCGCTCCTGGTGCGTGCGGCGCCGGATGCAGTCGCAGGCGGCTTTGGCGGCGCGCCCATTCCCGGGCTCGCCACCGCACGCCTGGATCTCATCGCATTGCTCTTCACGGTGGGCCTCTCGTTCCTGGCGGCGTGCGCGTTCGGCCTGCTGCCCGCGCTCCGCTTCTCAGGCGCGCGTCTTGGCAGCCTCAAAGACGCTGGACGCGGCATCGTCGCCGGGAACCTGACGCGCGATGCACTGGTCGTGATCCAGACCGCTGCGGCGCTCGTCCTTCTTGTCGGCGCGGCGCTCCTCATGCGCAGCTTCTGGCAGTTGAGTAACGTGGACGCCGGATACGACACCAAGAACATCTTCACGTTTCAGATCGCGGCCGGGGGGCCCGAGCTCAACGACCGCGCGGCGATGTCGAGATTCCAGTACACCTTCATGGATCGTCTGAAAGGCTTGCCGGGCGTCGAATCGGTCGGTTTCGTCACCACTCTGCCGCTCGACGAGGGGGCCAGCACTCAGAACATCACCACGCCGCAACTCCAGGCCAGCGGCGCCGAGGCGCCGCTCGTTCGCTTCGCCGGGGCAGGAGGCGCGTACTTCCAGACGATGGGTATTGCGCTGGTGCGTGGCCGCCACTTCGAGCGTATGGAGGAAGAGCAGGGCCTGCGGTTTGTGATCATCAGCCAGTCGGCCGCCAACCTGTTGTATCCGGGGGAAGATCCGATCGGCAAGCAGGTGCGGCCCGCCGCTGGCGGTCAGGAGTGGTTCCGCGTCGTCGGCGTCGTCGAGGACATTCTCATCGACGATCTCCGCCGCACGACGCCTGAGCCGATGGTGTACCTGCCGGCCGTTTCGGGGTCGCCGGCGTACGTGATCAAGTCAACTCGCGCGGACCAACTCGAACCGGAGGTTCGCGCCATCATCCGCGAGGTCCTGCCGAACTCGCCGATGTATCGCATCTTCACGATGGAGCGGCTGGCCGCAAACGCCATCGCGAGCCTGTCGTTCACGATGCTGCTGGTCGGCATCGCCGCGGTGCTCGCGCTCGTCCTCGGCGCGGTGGGGCTCTACGGGGTGCTCTCGTATCGCGTGACGAAGCGGTCGCAGGAGATCGGTGTGCGCATGGCCCTCGGAGCGGAGGCGAAGAGCGTCCGTCGCATGTTCGTGTGGGAGGGCGGGAGAGTTGCCCTCATCGGCATCGTCGTGGGCCTGGTTGCCGCGGTGGCGCTTACCAAGTACGTCCAGACACTGCTGTTCAACGTCGGCCGGTTCGATGCGGTCGCGTTCGCCGGGACGGCTGCGGTGATGTTTGTCGTCGCGCTGCTTGCCAGCTACATCCCGGCACTGCGTGCGTCGCGTGTGGATCCGATCATCGCACTGCGGGCGGAGTAGATCAGCCGATCGGCGGCTGACGACAGCGACTCATGCCGAGCGCAATGCGTAGCTCGTGCTGCGGCCGCCGCCGTCATTTCGCACGAGTACGCGCGACGCCCGGCCCTGTTTCTAGCCGCATCGCGGTTATGTGCTACATGTGACACAATAAACGCATGCGAAAAGCTGGCGTGCGCGAGGCTCGACAGGATCTAACTGGCCTCCTGGACGATGTCCGGAGAGGTCGTGAGGTCGTTATCACCGAACGGGGCCGGCCGGTCGCCAGACTGGTGCCGATCAAATCACAGTCATCTTTTCCAGATCTCAAGCGAGTTCGGCTCAAGAGCAGGACAGTAGAGCCGGGGCTGTCGCAGGCTGTACTCGATGATCGACAAGATCGCGAATGAGGGGTGACCAGCCAGCGACATGGGCTGGGCCGGTCTAC
>JACDDJ010000025.1 GCA_013817065.1 Acidobacteriota bacterium | reverse complement strand
GGGGCTTCAATGGGGCCGGCGATGTTCATCGCCGGAGATGGCGCCGCTCATAAGTATCCAGTTGTCAAAGACTTGCGTCAACTGACGCGAGCACCTCCCGTTCGGGCACTCTACTGTCAACGGCCCGACGGTCATCCGTTCATCTAACCCTCATCGACTCAGCCACTTGACCCGGCGCGAGCGGTGTCCGGGTCCGGCGACCCACCGCACCGCTCGCATCCGTCACCGCGTCTCGAAGCCCGGATATCGCGGCAGCTCCCCCGTCACCACCCGCGCGAGCAGCCGCGCCTGCAACTCCAGAACACGCCGGTAGCTCACCCGGTATCCGAACAGCGGATGCGTCACCAGATTATCCATCCGTTGCTCGTAGGCGCGAAGCAGAGCCTTTCGCCCGGACGCGGTCAGCGTCACCGCCCGACCCGCATGGATGAAGTCCTTCGTCGTCACCATCCGGGTATTCACGACCGACAGCACCGCTGAATCCGCGATCAGCGGACGGAACCCTTCCATCAGATCCAGCGCCAGCGCCGGACGCCCGAATCGTGGCTGATGATAGAAGCCGATGAATGGATCGAAGCCGACCGCATGACAGACGATCGTCAGGTCCTTCGTCAGAAGGGCGTACGCAAATGAGAGCAGCGCATTGACCGGATCGCGCGGCGGACGACGGTTGCGGTGCCCGAACTCGAAGGACGGCAGTTCGTCATCTCCCTCCGGTTTCAGCATGCCGGCGAACCCCTCGAAGTAGAGCCGGGCCGCCGTGCCCTCGACACCGAGCAGCGACTCAAGGCTCGTGACGTGCGGCGTGTCGTCGGCAAGTGCCTTCAGACGCGCCAGCACGGCCCTGGACGGCTCGACATGGTTGCGCTGCAGCAGCGTCCGCTGATTGCGGATCTTGGTGGCGACGGCCTCGCGCGCGAACGCGAGCGTGAACCGGGGATCGTCCGCCTGACGCACCTGCGCGATCCGCAGAAACACATTCTTCAAGCCCATGCCGGACGTCATCCCCGCGAACCACCCGCCAGAGGTGAAGTGCGCGACCGGCTTCTCCGCCCAGCACAGGGACTGCAGCGCCGGTCCGGTCACGGTGACGGCGCCAAACACGTTCACCTGCGAGATGTCGTGCATGCGCACTTCCTGCACGAGTTGCTTCTTGTCCCGCACCTGCAGCACATCGTCTGACTTCCCGACCGTGAGGCCAAAGCCGGTGATGTAGAGCGGACGCAGATCGTCGCGCGCAGCGAACAGCTGCCGGATCTCGGGTCCGATCGACGAGCTGTCGAGCGGGCGGTCTCCGGCGAGCTCAGTGTCGACGCCGAACAGCGACACCTGGCTTTCGGGCGCCAGCGGCTCGAGCCCCATGGCGCGCCGTGTTTCGTCCGGCAGGCAGATCCCGACCAGCGAACACCTGGGGCATTTGGGGCTGTCGACCAGCGGGGAGGGAATGCGCCCCAACGCCGCGATGGCGCGCGCTTCAGCCAGTGCGGCGACGGCCTCGCCGACAATGTCGTCGTCGATCGCGACGCGGACGCGCTGCTTCGTCTCGTAGTAATAGGCGACGGCGTCCTTGACCTCGTAGCCGTGTTCCCGAAGGACGAGGGCCTGGGCGACGAGCTGCATCCTGTCAGCCGGCCACGCTTCGGGACCCGCCTCGGTGTCTTTCGGCGAGCCGCGCTTGTAATCGACTGGCGTCGCCGCGGCACCATCCCCTTCGATCAAGTCCAGCTTCGCGATCAGGCCGTGCGTGTCGCTCGACAGCGTGACCGAACGGGCGTGAATGCGCTCGGCCTCGTCGGGTGGAAGCAACTCGTCTTCCTTGCGGTCATGACGCTCGTGGCGATGCGCGCCGTCGAGCGTGTCGGCGCTGTGCGCGAAGAGGCCATCGACCCATTCGTAGAAGAACAGCCGCCGGCAGTAGACGAACTCGTTGAGCATCCGCGCCGGCAGATAATCCGGCACCGCCGCCCGCGGCGGCATCGTCGCGCGCGCCATGCGCAACCGTGTTCGCGAGAGCGACGAAGCCGGCGCCGGTTCGATCATGGATCCTCCGGGTGTTGTCAGCTGATCTCTTTGAGTCCGTCGACGACGATGCAGGGGCTGTCGAATGGGGCGTAGGGTTTGCCGAGCGCGGTGATGACGCGCTCGCCGCGCCCCTCCGAGGGACCGAGGTCGACAAACAGCACCTGGTCGGCCTGGTGGTCGATGATGTCGCCGAGGCGATGGCGGCATCGCGACAGGTCGGCCGGCGTCAACTGGCACTCGAAGATCGAGTACTGCAGGTGGTCACCGAAGCCGCGCAGGGTCTTGTGGACCTTGGCGAGGCGGCGGTCGTCGCCGCAGATGTCGTAGCAGACCAGGTAGGTCTTGCGCATGTGTGGATCGGCCGGGGTTATCGGCCGCACGCGCGGCGGGCTTCAGGGGTGAGGACCGGCCTTCTTCAGGGCGTCTTCGAAGGGGCGGAGAAGGTCAGGATCTTCCTTCAGATCGGCGAACGCAGCACCCCAGTGACGGACACGGGCGGCGTCCAGCTTCCGCCCTTGTCGAGCGACGATGCCGATGATGTCCTGGATGTCTCCGGGACGGCCGGCGACGAGCTTGTAGATGATGAGGTCTTCAGCGGAGCAGGTTCGGATCGAAAGTCCCTCTGACAGCCGCCACATGGTTGCCCTCTGCAACACCTCCAACTCGAACGGAAACGCCGCCAGGCTCACGTCCGCGTTGAGGTCCGGAGGCAGCCGGAGCAGGGCGATACGGTTCGCGTCAGCGAACGTTTCGGGGTTCGGTATCCGGGACTGATACTCCGACAGCAGGTCTCCGAGAACGGCCCGCTCGTCCCCGAATTCCGCCAGGACAGTTACATCGACGTCCGTCGTGGCTCGTGGCTCGCCCCACCGCGAGACGACGATGCCGCCGATAACACAGGCCGGCCGGTTCTTCCTCTCGAGGAAGTGCAGAAGCTCACCGGCGGCTCGGGCGAGGCGTGGCAGGCTCACCGATCCCCGAGTTTCTGCAGCGCGCGCGCCATCGGCAGGATTCCTTCACCATCGTCGCCACGGCCCGGTTGCGCGAAGCCCCAGAGATCGAGCGCCATCCGTGCGGCGTCCGTATCAGTCAGCGCACGGACCCGTTGCGCGCGTTCCTGGTCGAGCAGCGGACCAGCGCGCTGCCAGGTCGCGAGCCATTGGCGCATCTGTTCGCGTTCCTGGTCGGTGAGGTTCGAGCTGGCCATGAACAGATTGTACCGTGCGGTCCGCGGAATCTCAGTCACAGCAGGCGCGCCAGGATCTCCTCGGGCACAGCTGGCCGCAAGTGTGAATATTTCTCGAGAATCCGCGAGATGTCGACCAGGTCCTTCTGCCGCTTGCTCGCACGGCGCGCCGGATCGAGGACGGCCCAGATTTTCCCCTCCAGGACGTCTTCCAGTTTCGCTACCGGAAGCGTAACGCCGAGCACAGAGCGGTGTTCCGCACGCGGAACGAAGGCGGCATAACGGGGATCGAGTCGAAACTGGAGCGCAGAGCGCTGTTGTCGGCCTCGAGGTTCACGCTGTGCCTGAGGTGTTCGATGCGGAAGTCACTGGCAAAAGCCGGCAGGATCCGGTGAAGCTCGGCGGCGGCGATGGCCAGATCGAGGTCGAGGCTGACGAGCGGCTCCACGTAAGCATTCACGGCCTCGCCGCCCACGACGCAGTAGTCGGCGCAGAGGTCGGCGAGCCGCTGGACGAGGCGCTCGATCGCGCCTGATTCATCCGCCGCCATGACAGTCCAGAAGGTGCGTGCGCGCATGGGGTCTCACTGCTGACGTCCCTGTTTGAGCGAGTATGCCATCGGCGGGGAACCGCGGCGCGGGGTGCGTTCGAGTGGGACCCTTGACCGCGGCCGGTCGTTCGCCCCTGCGACCAGGGCTGACGACCCGGCGTCGGGCTTATGTCCTACGGCGAAGTCTTGCGACGACCTGTTCGAGAACAGCAGGTTCGAGATCCCGGCTGTAGAAGCGCCGAAGGAGCGCCACCGAGCGCTCGACCGGGTCCGAGGCCACTGCCTCAGGCAGACTGGCTATGACGAGCCGCTTCGCGGCGTCGAACATTTCAGACGCCATGCGCAGCCGCTCCTCTCCGGAGCGCGCGCGCAGGAGTTTGCGCAAGTGGTGCGCCGCCTCCGGAGTTGTATCGGTGAGCTCCGGCTTCATTCCGCGAATGTCTTCCATAAGTCTGCGAGCTGGAGCTCGCGGACGTTGGTGTCAATGTAGGGCCGGTCCATCGTATCAACGGCTGCGAGGAGAGAAGCGATGTCTCGGCGATGCACGTCCGAACCGCCCTGCTGGATCCACGACAGTTTCGAGATCACGAGATCCTCCGGGGAGACGATCCAGACCGCCGTTCCCTCGATGATCACCGCCCGGCGACGATCGAACTCCCTGGCATGGTACGGCGTCGGCTTCCGGACGATGAGGTCTATCTTCGTCATCGTGTCCAGATGGAGCAGGTTTGTCATCCCGTGCCGGCCGACGGCGGCGCGAATGGCGTCAGCGTCCGCGTAGCAATCGGCGGCGAAGAGGGCCACCAGCCGCTCGACCTGCTCGGTGGCGAGCTGAACGACGAGATCGATGTCGCGTGTGAAGCGCGGCTCGGCGTAATGACTCAGGGCCATGAAGCCGGTCAACATGTAGGGGATGCCGGCCGCTTCGAGGCGGCCGGCGACGAGCTTCAGGATATCGACTTGGTCGGTCATGAAGGGGCCGGCGATGTTCATCGCCGGAGACATCAGATCACGTGGGCGGTAAGGGCAGCCGGGCCGCGATCATGTTCCAGACGTCGCGCGCCAGGGTCAGCGCTTGCTCGACGTCCTTCGCTGCCGGCTCTTCGTCGTCACCCGGATAGCGGTATCGCCAGGCGTGCTCTGTAAGGGGCGCCGCCTGCCGAAGTACCTGTTCCAGCGACGGATCCAGCGCCACGCACTCCCGCCCGAGCTCGACAAGATCATGGGTCTTGCGAAACCGATGGTCGTGATGCGTCAAGAACGCCTTCAGGCACTTCTCGACGGCTTGCTGAGCGTGAAACAAACTATCGGCCGCAAGCGGCGGGGACGCTGTTTGGTCGTGGTCACCAGCCCGGAGGTCCGCTTCGGCCCGACTGAGCCAAGCACGAACCGCTGCGTCACGGGGCGCGTCAACGCTCATAGAGGATGCGGCCTTCCTCCTCAATGGTGGCCGCCAATGATGCGCGCACGCGGGCGCGGCTCTCGAACTGAGACCGGGTCATCACCAGGATGTCACCCGCGCGTCCGACCGGCCAGAGCGCTTCGTATCCCAGGCGGCTTTGCCGGCGCGCCAGCGCGGCATCGTCTGCAACGACAACCAGGATGTCGAAGTCGCTGTCGGGCCCGGCGTCGCCACGGGCAGTCGAGCCGAACAGGTAGATGCGTTCCGGCGCGTACGCATCGGCAAGGCGCTGAGTGATCGCCGACAGGACGTCGTTTGGACGACGGGCCGCAGGAATGGACGGGGTCGTCTTCATGGTGCTGGACGTGCTGATGATGCTGTTTTGGCGGGCCGGCGCTCGCCATCCATGGCATTCATAGCTGCATTCTACGCCGATAGACGGCATCAACCGCTCTGAATGGAGGGGTCATTGGACAGAGAAAAGCCCAAGGCCAAAATGAGCCCCATAGCCAATTGCGATCGGTCCATGAACGGGCTCTTCGAACACCAGCCGGATCACAAACCCCGCGTCCTGCGGCGGCGGTGCACTACCACGACGTCGAACACGAACGGCGTGACGCAGATCAAGCGCTTGGTCGTCCCACGGCACTATCTCGACCATGGCTTCCGGCAAACCACGCGAATTGAGCTCTGCGCGGACTTGCCCCTCCAGCGTGTTGTGCCCTCGTGGCTTCCAATGCCTGGGCGCGACAAAAGGAGTGAAGCTTCGCCAAACCCTTGCTCCTTCACGCGGGCCGATCACCCGTTCGACCCCGGCAGCCAGCGGCCCGGGTAGTCGCCGCAGGTCATCGATCGCTCCGTTCCCGGCGACGGCAACGCGCAGTTCGCCGACACCGCCCTTCGTGAAAGTGCGCCGCAGTGCCCGAATAGCGTTTTGGGCGACCGCGCCGAGTCCCATCGGCGCATACACGAGAACATGATCGAGACGCTTGTCGCCGTCCAGATCCAAGGACAGGATGTGCGCATGTTGGTGCCCTTGCAGTGGGTGTCCGGCCGCATTACGGCCAGTCAGCTCCGGGCATTCGATCGGCCGCCCCTCACCAGCGCGGCTGACGAGGGCTCGATGGAGCAATTCACCCTGAGGCAGAGCGCGGCTGCGTAGCGGCAAGGTCGTAGCGCTACTGCTGGTCGTGGATAGCGCCAGCAGCATCATCGAGACGCGGCTTGGCTCAACATGCTTCGGTTCAGTGGGCGGTCCTACAGTTAACGAGTCCCGACGCCGCCAGTACAGCACGCGTTGAGAACCGGGCGGCTGACTCCAGCCGTGGCCTTTCAACCATGCCGTGTCCATCAGAAGACAATCCAGCAAGTCAATGGGGTAGGGAGCCTCGGCAACTGCGCGACTGCGACGCTGTTGACCAGTTACCTTCCTACTCTGAGGGACGGGGTGTCGAACGAGCGCCTCGGCGACGGACGATTCCCGCCAGCGGGCGTACTGATCCCAGGGAAGGGGAGCCACCAGTGATATCTGCTCCCATCCTGGCCGCAGCGGGTCGCCTTCTACGTGGCGTACAGCATCCTGTCCTGGCGGGAGGTCTGCGGAGTCAGGGATTGTGCAGGCTTCGGTCCAACTTTCGCTACGTCCAAGGTAGCCAAGGTTCGCCACGAGACGGTCGAAGAGTGCCTGGCAGCTTTCATCGATCGCGCAATCCCACCGCACTGCAAGCGTCCCGTCGCCAACATTGGCCCACGCGTCGAACACCAACGTGGTCTTCTCGCGACCTTTGTCGAGGGTACCGATGGGCATGTAGTGACGACTGTGCGCCAGGCTCGCCCTGGGCAGGCGGTACCGGGGCAGTGTCCCGGCCAACAACTCCATAAGCGCCCTGGCTTCAGGCGGCGGGGACGTCCAGCCCTGTGTGGCGAAGCCCGACGCGAGTAGCGCCCGAATCAATCGCCACGGACTGGGTGGCCATTCCACGAGCCCTTCGTTGACATGATGCCCCCACGAGGTAGCGTGATATCGGCCCCCTGGGAAACGCAGCAACAACGTGGGCATACTATTCTCCGGACTCTTCCGGATCGCCGTCTTCGTCAACCTCTGGCGTGTCGTCGTCCTTCTTGCCCTTCCCGTCCTTGCCCTTTTTCAGGACATCGTCGTAACTGACCGTGGTGTGAGCCATCTGCGACTGGCAAGCCGAAATCGCGGCGGGCAGCGCAGCTTCGAGATCGCGCAGGGCAGGCAGGATGAATCCGTCTGGACGGGCGGCCTTGACCGGCCCACCCGTCTTGATCTTGAAGTCGCACGCCGTGCGAAACCGCATGTCCCCGTCAATCAGGTTTCGAACGCGGTGGAGTGCCAGGAGCATCAGCAATCGCTCGGCGTTCTCACCGAGACCGTAACCTCGAATCTGAGCCAAATCTAGGTTGACGTGCAGGAGGATCGATTCGGCGGTGAATTCGTCACGCGCGAAAGGGACGTTGCCGTATCCAGACTTGGTGTCACCGGACGGATTGACATGATCGTTTTTCACGCCTCCGGAAGCAGCAACACGGACGCCGGCCGCCTCCACGAAAGCCGACACGGCTCGAGGAAGCCGCAGTCGTCCCCCGGCCAAAGTCTTTTCCTTCCCTTTCTTCGCCGACAAGAATGCCCCATGCACCAAGGATCCGATATCCCATTTGAGGAGTACTTCGGCAACCTTGTTCCGCGAGGGAGTCGGGCCGACTTCAAAGGCATTCAAGCTGGAGCCAAGCTGCTCGAACAAGGTTGATCGGTCCATTTTCCCAAACATAACGTAGGGACTGTTCAGGCGATGCGCCTCCAGCATCGTGTCCGTAAAGAACTCACCCTTTCGGCGGACCGTTACATGGGAGATTCCTTCGAGAATCGCGATCGGCGCGTTCCTCTTCTGATCCCAGCAGGTTGTCTCCATGCGGTTGGCCATGCTCTGCGCGCTTTCGACGAGAAGCCGCAACCCGTCTCGTGTCTGGTAGGTTGCCGCTCCAAGACTCGGGAAACCAGTGGGTTGAAACCGCTCACCCTGGATCGGCGTCAGCTCGACGCTGAACAGAAGGCGGGTCGTCTTGGCGAGAGGCTCGAGGTCGATGCTCATCGTATCTCCTGGCGGTTAGTAGTTTCGAAAGTACGGGCCAACGTCTGAGCCTGGGACCAACTGATCGGGAACGCCAGAGCAGCCGCCCAGAGGCGGGCTGTCGCAGGGTTCGACAGGGCGGCTCGAAGCGGCGGTCTGAGACCAGCCGCGGAGAGGCGGCGTAACGCGATCTCCAACGCCCCGCCGCCGTCTCCAGAGCGCAAACGCCGGACCATGGCGGCATCCACTCGCACATCACGGCTCTCGTTGAGGCGCCAGGGAAGGCTGGCCAGGCGGAGGCCGACCCAGGCTTCGTCCGGTCGCGCCGGCCTGGATCCCGTTAGTCCACGATGGGTCCGGTCGCCGGCGATTGCGGTCGACGCAGGAGGAACCCAGTCGCGCCAACGAACGGCCATGAAGGCACGAGCCAAGCCCATCACGCGGCCCAAGTCCACGCGTCCGGCGATCAGGGCCGCGAGGTCGAACGGATCACTTTCACAGCCGTGCGCGGCCACCAAAGGGAGATACCTTTCACCACCTTGTGCGGCCTCGACCAACCGCCGTTCGACAAGGGCTCCACAATCTTCTACGGCGTCACGACCAAACATGACGACGCGCGGCTCGCGCACCAATCGTTTCTCGCTGACCCGGAAGCGCCGACCGTCGGCATCGAGAGGCAACCAATGCGCACGAACACCGTCGACCGGTTCATTTGCCCGATACTCGCCGGCCGCACTACCGAGAGCGCGTGCGAGCCGCCACTCGCTCGAGCCATCCTCGCTCGCCTCGAGCCAGTCAGGAGCCAATGGGGGAATGGGGCCGGCTTCCAAGGCACTGCCACACGCCTGAATCGCCTCGATAGCGACTGCGGCAAGCAAGATCGCCTGCCAGCGTTCCGCAGACGAATCATGTGTGAGTGCGGCGAATACCGCGTCTGAAAGCCGCCCTTCCGCTTGGATCAGTTGTGCGGACGCGTGCTTGTCGCGAGCGCGCTGGTGCAGACGATCAAGCCATCCCGCAAGATCGTCGACCAGGCGCGAGTCAGGTCGCTCAGTGATCTCGAGACGCCCCAATGGAACAGCCATGTTCGATTGGCCATTCCGCTCCAGGTAGCCATAGCGGACAAAGGATGTCAGACCCCGCGCGACTCCCAGCCGGCTGATCGCCCGTGCGACATCAAGAGGACGATGAGCCACCCGCCGGCCCAACTGCATGCGCGCTTCACCGAGCATGGCCTGGAGTTCCTGGTGACCGGTCGGATTGGACCAGAGCGGCAGCCACTGCTCGCCGCGGTCGCTTTTTTCCTGGCCTCGCGATGCTACGCCGGCGCCCTGGGCGCGAACCGCAAAGGGAGCGCTGGCATCGATCGCTGCCCTTGGGTCGAGTCGTCTGGTTGCGCGCGCACTCAAACAGACCGCGCCCTCCATCATCAGTATGAAATCCCACGGATTGACGAGGCTCGGCCCATCGGGGCCGGTCGTCATGTTCGCGCCGCCCGCGCTTCCCGGCAGGAACTGACCGACCGCCGCCGACGAGAGACTCTTCGAAGGGTGAGCCCAGAATGCGTCCCGAAGAAGGTGAACGGATGCGGTCAACGCCTTTGCCGCCGAGTCGTCAAGATCAAACACCTCGGAGAGGCGCTGCATCAGGTTGTTGGTAAAATCCAGTCGGCCGTCACTGCCTCCGGTCCCCAGTAATGACGGGAACTTCGCCTCTCCGTCCGCCGTGACGACCACCGCCGCATCCATCCACGAACGATGAGTGCCCCTCCACGAACGAAGAGCTGGCCCAAAGAGGTCCGCCTTGAGGTCCTTAAAAAACCGCTCCGCTGCAGCGAGGTCCTTCTTGAACTCGGGGTTGCCCTTCAGTTTCCTGGACGCGGTCTTCTCGGCCGCAGTCATGCCCGGCCGCGTCTTGGTTCTGTTCTTGATTTCACGGACGGCCATGTCGGCCTCATTGAGCCGTGGATCCTGGATCCGCGCGGCTCGTATACCATCGCGAAAGTTGGCGAGACGTGGCGCGACGGAATGTTCAATGGGCTGCAGCCCGCGGTCATTCGCCGTGAAGAATCCGGACCCGCGATTCCAAGGAGCGACTATTCCGGACGGCGAGTAGGCCTCAAGAAAGAACCGCTCGAGTTCCGGCGCGTCAATGCAGGTCAATAGGCAGAAGTGCTCGTCGTTCCACCACCCGCGGACCTGCGGATCCTTCTGTTCAGCTATGAGTCGCAGAATCCCGAGAGCCTTGAGATAGTACGCAAGGGGCGCAGGAGCGCAGCCCTAGAGATGATGGACGTGGAGGGTCCGGTTCATTTCCGCTCCGGACTCTGAGGTGTCAGTTGCGGGTCGATGGTCGTCAACCGCGACGCTCGTCGGTCCGCAGCAATCATGAGGGCCTCCAGCCACGCGAGCGCTCCGGGCCCGCACCGATCCAGCAGACCAAGCGTCCGATCGCGCCAGCTCCGACCTGTTTTGCTGGAGAGTCCAAATGTCGCCGGCTCGAGCGAGAGCGCGATCGCTGGCACCAAGGAGGACGGCTCGGTGATGCTTAATTCGAAGATCTGGTCTCCCGTCCGCACACCGCGGATCGGCAGCCCTCGATCATCGCCCTCCGGACTCCTATAGTCCTGGTCCTTGGGGGACGCGTGAAGGGACGCACGCACTTTGCCGTGGTGGGAAGCAACCAGATAAACAGCCAGATCGAAATTCTCTGCGGTGCAGTCAAGGATCGCTTGTTCCGCCTCCGTGGGGAATGTGTCCGTCGGATCGTCAGGGACTTGATGCCCTAGCTGCGCCATGAGGTCTATCCAAGGGCCGAGGAGGGCGGGATGCCTGGGTTGGTGCCGCTCAGCACGGCGAACATCGCGAGTGCGCTCGCCAGTTCGTGCCTGAGGCCAGGCCGGATGTCACGGTCGTCAGCCGTGCGATAGGTCTTCGGCCGAGGCGGCCATGCTCGTGCCGGTGCCTTTGCGAGATCGTTTCGGTCCGGTCTGCCTTCCAATCGGATGGCACCTTGAAACGCCGGATGCGCCTTGCCTACGTCATGCCACCGGGCCGCAAGGAGGAGCACGCGCTGGATGTCATCCTGCAAGTCGATCCTGGTTGCGATGTCTTTAATGGTTTCGACTACCTCTGACGCGTGGCAGGCAATCGTCTTCCATTCCGACGCACTCAGATCCTCGCCGTCATTGCTTTGGTCGGCCTGGATCTGCCGTTCAACAGACGTTGGCAGGGCGGGGGGCGGGACGACAGAAACAGGCTCATTCGAATCGGGATCGAATCCTCTAGCTGGCCGATATCCCCCCGAATCAGCAGTGACACAGACGATTCGACCCGGAGTTATGAGATTCCGCTCTGCAACGACCCAGTCCCCATCGATGAAGTCCCAGATCCAGGCCCTCATCCCGGTCCGGAGCCGGGGCTTGCGCTGGTCTTTCGTTTCCTTCCCGCACAGCCAGTCACGGGCTCGCAGAAACTGGACGGGGCATAGTTCGTCGCGTCGCGGGAGCCGCTCCTTCAGTGGTGCCGGCGGCCGCGCGCCTTTCTTCCCCTTCTCGACGTCAAGCCAAAAGACCTGAAGGTCGCGGTCGTCACCGCTTCGTATGAACCGGCCGATATCGAGGTCTGCACCAGTGAGGTCGGCGGTCGTGTCGAAAAGCTCATCGAGCTCGCGTCGCAGCAGCAAATGGGCCGGGCTGTACGGATACAGTCTGTCCTGCTCGTCCCGACTCAACCCATTCTCGAACGTTTCGAGGCGATGAATGCCGACATCATCCAATTGCACGACGACCCTCCAGGCTCCCTCGAGTGCAATTGCCTCATACGGCAAGGACCCACTCTCATCGCGCCCCCTGTCAACCACCACAACGTGACCCGTTCCCCCGTAACGCGCGCACCTGCCGAAGCGCTGCACAAGGCTTGGCCACGGCGCCAGGTCAGTGACGACGCAGCCTGCTGAGATGTCGACTCCGGCTTCGACCACCTGCGTGGCGACGATGATTCGATCGACGCCTGCGACGCACGCCTCGCGGCTGAGGAACCGATGACGCCAGTCGGCCCGTTCGTGGGGCCGGAATCGCCCGTGAACAAGTTCAAGACCATCGGCTCTCCCTAGGGTCTGGATGGCATCGAAGGTCTCGCACGCGCGCTGAACGGTGTTGCAGACGACCAAGGTGATCCGGCCGAAACCCTCATCAGCCAGTTCGACGTGTTCGTCAAGAACGCGTTTCGCGAAGTCGGCTGCGGCGTTGGGGGGGATCTGCGCTTTCGCCAGTCTCTTGGGAATTCCGGCAATTCCGGTGCGAAGAGAGTCGGCCGGCATGGCACATGCGTCACTGACCCATTCTGGGAGATGGTCTCTTGTATCCACACTCTCCAACCATCGCGGCTGGAGGGTCGCGCTCATCCACCACGTCAGGCGTGGCCTGAAGCCCTTCGTGCGATCGTCGTCGTGAAATGCCTGCAGCTGCGCGCTTGTCGCCAGCCCGACATCCATCAGCTGCACCTCGTCCATGACCCACAGACTGTCGTGGCTGAATAGGCCAAACTCCCTTGGCCACTGCGCTCGCCCGCTTCCGTATCCGCGGTTCAGCGCGCGAGAGAGGAGCATGTCCTGCGTCCCGACGAGAACGGCGCATTCCTCGGGGAAAAGGCTCCAGTCGTCTCCATGATCGGCACCACCCATCAGCAAATGAACGCCGACTTTTCCGGCACGACCGCTCTCTTGAGTTTCGGCCCTTAGAAGCCCGACGCGATCCAGGGCCTCGCTGATTACCTGTTCAGTCTGCTCCACGAGCACGCGCATAGGAAGACACCAGACCAGCCGCCGAGGCCAGGCATCGTTCTGCAAGTGAACGCGGTGCCAGCTCCACGCTGCGAACACGCCCAGCGTCTTGCCCATTCCGGTGGGGATCCGAATCAATCGATTGCGTGCAATCGCAGACGCCGCGAGCGCGCGCTGCCATTCGTGCGGGGGTGCCGCAGTTCCCGTGAGGCTCAAGAACCAGGAGTCGAACTCGTTCATACGGGTGATCGTTGATCGATACAGTTCCACCAGTGCAATCGAGCGCGTCCCATGTCTGACTGCTGCAATGCCTGACGTTTGACCCTGAGGTCAGCGGGTTGGCGAAGACCATACCGAAACGGTTCAGGCTCGGCAATCGAAATCGTGCTCTGCGAAAAGGTAGAACAGCACCGTGACAGGGCTGGTCACTCATAATCTGAGGGATGCGTCCCAAGCACCAACCTACGTCGCTCACGGAGATGCCTCGTCGATCTCCCGCCGCGACCGTCCGCGCTCTCATCGCCGTGCTCCGCGCCCGAGCGCCCCGTCGCGACAAGGCACTTGCCGACGATATTGAGAACGGAATTCGCGCGAGCAACGGCCCTGTGGAGCCGGGTGATCGGTGGACATCCTCGTCGACTCGAGCATGATCATCGCTTCCGAAAGGAAGACAGATCGATCTAGGAGCTTGAGCGGCCGAAACGGGGTGAGTGGTCCGACCCGTGAAGTCGGTGGTCGCCCTCGCATACGGCCACGCGTACGCCACGATTCGGTCGTCCGATCCCTATGTTGCGGTGCAAGCTCCGCCGAAAGGGCGCCCCGCCGCGCGCTCCGTCGGTCAGTGAGACATAGGCGGTGATCTGCGGCCTCTGGAGCGCCTGAGGGGTTACCGCGTCACGATAGCCGGCATCGGCCAGCGCTTCGAGGGCGCGCCGCCAGCGTGGCGTGAGCCGTGTTGAGCACGGGCAGCGATTGGCCCTGGTCGGCGCGACATTCTTTGATAACGCCCCGCTGGCGCGGCGACGGTCTTGACTTAAGAAAACTTGATTAAATGGTGGAAGTTCAGAGGGTTAAGCACGGCTAATTGAGGGACAGGCGGTCGACACGGACGCCGCCTCCGTGACTTGAGGTAGGGTGCCGAGAGGCGGATCAACGTCAGACCGGTGGCGCGATGCGGACAGCCCGGGGCTGGCCCGCTGGGCATCGTTGACGACTGGCCAGTTTGAAAAATGCCACGCAGGCGCCCCGACCCGTCGAGGCGGCCTTTCGCCACGGACGCAGCGACAAACCGCGCAGCCCACCCTGATCAGCATCCAACGTCCGGGAAACCCCAGCCGAGACGGCCGACGCCCGATCTGAAGGCGGGCCATACCCCGACACCGGTCGGCTGACGCCCGACCTGAAGGTCGGGCCTGCGAGAGAAGCCCCATCGGCTCTTTGACGGCGATGCGGTAGACGCGGAGCGCCAGGTTGCGCTGATCGCCGCCTGATGCCAGCCAAATCGATTGGCGGACAGAGCGCAAGCATAGGTTGACGATGTGACAGGGCTGGTGGCGAGTGCTGATCTCGAGAAAGAGTTTCCCCGTCGGCCTGCGTCCCGACGGGCACCCGTAGCCACTTGATTTGCCGTCCGTTCACTCGGTCCAGACCGAGTCACTGCGCAGCGGCCGCCGCGTGCCCACCCCGCGATCGTCACGATCCGATCCCAACGCCCAGCCGCGGCTTGACGACTCCCCGAGGACGATGGCATCGTCGCAGACGAAGACCGGCATGGCACGCCCGTGGACTCTGGAGATCGATCCGCGCGAACGAGCCTCGCGCCTTTACGCGCTCGCGCAGGGTTCCGACGCGTTCGAAGTCCGCGCACGGCGCCTCCCGGTCGGTGACTATCTCATCGCCGGCGCGGTCCTGGTCGAACGAAAGACCCACAGCGACTTCGTCGCCTCACTCCTCGATGGACGGCTCTTCCCTCAGGCCACTGCGCTCGCGCGCGGTCCACATCGGCCGCTGATCCTCCTCGAAGGGCCGGCGCCGGAGCGACTCCCCGATGTGCACCCGTACGCGCTGGAGGGTGCGATGGCGTCGCTCGCCGTCATGTGGCGGCTGCCGGTGCTCCAGGCGCGAGACCCCGAAGACTCCCTGCGCCTCTTCCGCTTCCTCGCGTCGCAGGCCGAACGCGCCGCCGCGACCGTTCTCAAACGATTCGGCCGCAAGCCGAAACGGATCGCGTCTCGCAAGCTGTACGTGCTGCAGGGCCTACCGGGAGTCGGTCCCGCGCTGGCTGGCCGCCTGCTGGCGCGGTTCGGTTCCATCGAACGGGTGATGGCCGCCGACGAGACTGAATTGACGGAAACGGCGGGCGTCGGGCCGACCAAGGCCGCCCGGATCCGTGCGCTCGTAAAGTAACGTGCGCGTTCCTGGGGAACCGCTTCGAACAAACGGTCGCTGAGCGCGTGCTCGAGCGCATCATCGGACGGATGATCGAAGTCAATTTCCATCTGATCACCGAGAACGGGCATCCGCCTCCTGCTGACTATTTCGGATCGTTCCGGAAGCTCGCGGGCCTCGGGATTCTGGAC
>JACDDJ010000411.1 GCA_013817065.1 Acidobacteriota bacterium | reverse complement strand
GGCGTTCGCACGGCTGACATCACGGCGGGGGTGGATAAGCCGATCGCGGCGGCCGATCTCCTCCGCAACCATTTCCCGGGCGTGACCTTCGGCCTGCGCACCGGCGTGCCGGACCTGGACGGCGGGTTCTCAACGACTGACGGCGTCCGCATCGGCTCGACGCCCTTCCTCAGCACCGCGCCGAATGGCAGTTGCACCAGCGGCACGCTCTACATCCAGGGTCGGCGCCGTCAGTACGCGATCCGGATATTGGGTGCGACCGGACGAGTCAGGGTATTTGCATTTGAGAACGGAGCACGTCGATGGATTCAAAAGTAGCTGATCGTCGTATTGATGCGCGCTTCGATCCGCCAGCAGTCGCGGATCTCCAGGCAACGGTGCGGCCCGGATGTGCGGTCATCCTGGTTGACGTGTCGGCCGGCGGCGCGCTCGTCCAGGCGCCACGACCGCTTCGGCCCGGCTCCAAGGTTCACCTCCAGGTCACCGCGGGATCGCACCGGCTCGCGATTCCGGCACAGGTGGTGCGCTGCGCGGTATGGTCGCTGCACCCATTGGACGGCGTCTTCTACCGCGGCGCTCTCGAGTTCGACGAGCGGGTCGAGTGGCGGTGGACAGCTCCGACCGTAAGCGCGAAGGTAGTCCCGGTGCACACCGACCCAGCGCTTGCGGGCGCGAACCTACACGCGTTTAAACGAGGACGGTGAGGGTCAGCGCGGCTTAAGCGGATAACTGGCGATCCAGCGCGCCAACGTCTCGACCGCGTGCTGGTCGCGAACGACGCTGCCGAGAGGCGGCATCTGCGACGAGGGTGCGCGTGACCGCATCCGCACGAGCAGCGCGCTGCCGTCCGGAGCTCCAGGTTTCACGAGTACGGTGTGCCCGTCCGGTATCCCTGGCAGCTGCCATCGTGTCGGCTGGTTGATCAGCGATCGCGCAACCGCGTCGCCATCTGCAACCAGGTCGCGGTGCCTCAGGGTCGGCCCGAGCGCCGCGATCTCGCCTTTTCCATCGTGACAGACGCCGCAGTTGGCGGCGAGATAGCCGAGGGCCGCGCGCGTGTCAGCGTTCGCCGTCCGTATCCGCGGTGGATTCTGCGCAAGGTCCGGCCGGGCGTGAGCCAGCAGCCGTTCAGTGGAGAGTTGCACCACCGTCAGCGCGTCCGGCCCGAGCTTTTCGCCGTGGATCGCATTCGGGTCGCGATCCGAAGAGAGTTGCAACGCGTTGAAACCGAGTGGCGCCGGGGGCTTCGTGCCGTGGCAGGCAGTGCAATCGGTCCGAGACGGAATGCTGATCCGTCGGCCTGGGGCGACTTCGAGAACATCGGGGACGCCCTCCGCCGGGGCGAGCACGGCTTCAGTTCCGGCTTCGTTCCACAGATAGCTCCCCGTCACCCAGCCGTCGGCGCTCGCTTTCCACAGCAGGCGCGTCTCGACCTTGCGGTCCTTTAGACTGAACTGCTTCCACAATTTCGTTCCGACCGGGAACTTCCAATCGTGCTCATCGTTGCCGTCGATCGTTGTTCCCGGCGGCAGGTAGATCCAGCGTGGCTTGGAGAGTCCGTCCGACCACAGCGGATATTGCGGCACGAAGGAGCGATTACCCGGACGGACGACCGTCAGGCTGCCGTCGACGTAGAGCCCCGTGTCGGCGAGCAACGCAGGCGGTTCCGGCAGACCGTGGGCCGCAAGGACAGGACGGTTGACCTGGTGGGCGATGCTCACGAAGAGGATCGCGGCCAGCGCACCCGCCGAGCCGAGGACCCGTCGGTTCACCGACCGCCCTCCGGCGGATCAACAGGCTGCGGCACCCGGTTCTTTACCGGCGGCAGTGACTGCAGATACGCAAACAACGACTTGATGTCGTCGTCGTTCAGCTCCGCGACCACGAAGTAAGGCATCGGTGGAAGGATGGGGCGGCCCTTGCCTTCATGACGGCCGGTCTTCATCGCGGTGATGAACATGTCCTCCGTCCACTTGCCGAGGCCAGTCTCGGGATCCGGCGTCAGGTTGGCCGTGAAGCTGACACCCCACGGTCCGGAGAACGCCGTCATCGTTCCAGCCCCGACTCAGACCCAGGGGCCAGGTGCGAGCTTCGGTCCGGGTGGCATCACCAGGCCTTCGGGATGGCCGGTCAGCGCTCGGGACATGTCGCGCTCGGGCCCCTTCGGCCCCAGCTTATGCGGCGTGTGACAGTCATGGCAGCCCATCGTCTTTACCAGGTATTCACCACGCGCAATTCGCTTTGGGTCGCCGCTCTTCGGCGCGCCCGTTGGATCCTGCGCGGCGATGGCGGCAGGTGCCTCCAGTGGCCCAGTGGCGTGCGCCATCCGCCACCCCATGGCCCCCGGAACGATCGCGAGAGTCAGTGCGAGCAGCGCGTTGCCCGTCATCCTTCGTTGCATATCCCTTTGCTCCTGGTGTGATCAGAACGACCGCGGATAATAGCGCCGGCCAGCAGGGCTGTCAAATCCGGTAAGAACGTGATCCACACCATAAGTCGTCCCACTGGAAACTGAGTGCGCACGCACGGGGGAGGACAACGGGCAGAGCCGACCCGGCATGTGCCGCCGGTGCCCGAGCACGCACGACCCACGGCGCGGAAGTGCGGGAACCGCTTACCCGAAAACCTCGCCTCCGGCGGCAGGACGGATCGCGACCTGCAAAATGTCCAGCGATTCTTCATCTCGCCGTGTGGCATTGCCCTTGTTATGGGACCAGTCCAGGGTCGGATTGGAGGCGCAATGCACGCGACGGATGTTCTGTCTGTAGATCCTATTGACCCGGCCACCACGCTACTTGCGGCGATCACCAGTGGCCTCTCCGTCGTGCGCGAACCTCGTTTGGTGCGCGCCCGCTTCGAAGAGGAGCTCCGGACGCTTGTCAACGCCCGCTCCGTTGCGGTGCGCGATTGTGCGCCCGATAGCGTCCGCCGTCCGGACGTCATCAGCTTCGATGTTCCCGCGGCGCCGTGGACGGTGCCGGCGAGGCTGGAGGCGGTGTTCGAGTCGACGCGAGTGGTGACGGAGTCGCAGTTGCGGACGCTGTCGTTCGGCGCGCAGATCGCCTCGCTGCTGGTCCAGATCGAGTGCGCGTCGGGTGGCGGCGCCAGGCTTCGCCGCGACGACGGTGCGGCGCCGTTGATCGGATCCAGCACCGCGATCCACGCGGTCCGCGAACGCATCGAGCGCGTGGCGATGACCGATTTCACGATTCTGATCGAGGGTGAGTCGGGGACGGGCAAGGAGCTTGTCGCCCGACAGATCCACGATCTCAGTGGGCGCCGTAAGGGTCCGTTCGTTGCGGTCAACTGCGCCGCGATCGTCGAGACACTGATCGAAGCCGAGTTGTTCGGCATTGAGGATCGCACCGCCACCGGCGTGCGCGGGCGTCGCGGCAAGTTCGAGTCCGCACATGGCGGCACCCTGTTCCTCGATGAGATCGCAGACCTGTCGCCCGCCGCACAGGCCAAGCTGCTCCGTGCGATCCAGGACCTCATCGTCGAGCGCGTCGGCGGATCAGCGCCACGCCGAATCGATACTCGCATCATCGTTGCGACCAACCGGCCACTGTCCGAGATGGTGGACCGCGGACGATTCAGGCTGGATCTGTTCTACCGCCTCAATGGCATCGACGTGCAGGTGCCGCCACTGCGCTTGCGGCGCAGCGACATCCTCGAACTGGCGAGCTACTTCCTCGAGCGCTATCGCACGGTGCGGCCGTTGAAGCTGTCGATCGCCGCATCCGACGCACTCCAGGCGTACGGCTGGCCCGGCAACGTGCGTGAGCTCGAGCGCGTGATCGAGCGCGCTGTGGCGCTGGCGACAACCGACTCGATCGGTCTGGAGGATCTGCCACCGTCGATGCTGGCCGGGCACGGCGATGCGCTGCTGACGGCCGCCCGCGACAATGATTCGATGCGGGCGTGCGGCAGCCGCTACGCACGGCTGGTGCTCGAGCGGTGCGCGAACAACAAGAGGCGCGCGTGCCGCGAGCTGGGCATCTCGTATCACACGCTCCAGGGCTATCTGAAATTCCGACCTGAGAAAGCGCGACCACAGAAGGCGCGACCCTAGTCGACTCGCCGGAGGCCTCCGGCAAGTCAGTTCGGCGAGGCAGGCGGCCGCACGACGCGGCCAGGGGACGTACGCCGGGCTCCGCGGACCACGTGTGGTGAAAACACGCGGTGGTCGTTCGGAGGAACCATGGGTATGAGGCAGTCAGTCAAGGTGTGTGCGACGGTAGCCGTCGCAGTGGTGGTGCAGACGTGGGCGCCGTCGCTCGCGGTTGCGAGCGCGACGTTGCCGTCGGCGTTACCGGCGTGCGGCGAGAGTACGCGAGTCGAGGTGGCCGGACCGGCTCGAAGGCAGGCGGCTTCAAAGGCGGGGACGATCCCGGGGCTGGGCCAGGTGAAAGCGTCGGCCGACTGGGATGGCGGTCATGAGCTGACGTTGGCGGGCAAGGACTTCCAGGTGACGCGAAGGTTTGTGCCCGTGACCCGCCAGGTCGAGATCGTCATCTCTGGTGCCGACGGTGTGCCGCTCGAGATTCGTCTCGGTGGGGTCGACGGATTCAGCCTCACCAAAGGTGCGCAAGTCCTGCGGGGGACGTCGGATCCGGACGCCATCCGCGCGCTAGTCAGTGGCCCGGCAGTGGCGGCTTTCCGGGAACTGATCGGGAACTACGAACGGCGGCTGATGGCAGGCGTCAGGCCGGCACGAGTCGATGACGCGCACGCGGATGGGCTCCTGCTCGCGGGCGCCTTCGTCGGTTCACTGGCGGGGGATCCGACGGCAGTCGGCCGCGCCAGGGATCTGATCACGCGTCGGATCCGTGGGCCATTCCGGTCCGCGCGGTTCGAGTTCAAGGACTGCGTTCGCGACTATGAAAAGTATCTGCTGATGATCGACGACCAGCGCACGTCCTGCCTCGATGCGGCCGATGGTCGCGACAGCTGGTA
>JACDDJ010000410.1 GCA_013817065.1 Acidobacteriota bacterium | reverse complement strand
AGCGATTTCTCGAGGGGCACTGAGGGTGAGGGCTGCCGACTTCGATCACCTGGAGCGCTTGGCCCTGGCGTTTGGATGATCTCGAAGGTGATGACATCGCCGCGACAGCTCTCCGTATGTCTACCACTCGAATAGCGCTCGCAAATATTCCATTCGCATCCACGCCTGAGGATTCAGCTCTCCAGGCACTGCGCGCGATCACTGACGCCTCCACTGCGGGCGCTGACATCGTCTGCTTCCCGGAGTGTTACGTGCCTGGCTACCGCGGCGCGAACAATGCCGTGGCACCGCCGGACGCCGACTTCCTGGAGCGTGCCTGGACCGCGATCGCCGAGGCCGCCGCGAGGGGCAACATCGCCGTCGTCCTCGGCACGGAGCGCATCGTGGATGCCGGACTGCTGATCACGGCGCTGGTGATCAACAGGGACGGCACTCGTGCCGGGTTCCAGGACAAGGTTCAGATCGATCCGTCCGAGGACGCGATCTATGCCGCGGGTGAGGGGCGACATCTGTTTCAGTGCGGGGAGATGACCTTTGGGGTCGTGATCTGTCACGAAGGCTGGCGATACCCGGAGACGGTGCGCTGGTCGGCAAGGCGCGGAGCGCACATTGTGTTTCATCCGCACGCCCACGTGCCCGAGCCTGACAGTTATCGACCTGAGACGTTTGCCGATCCGGCGAACACGTTCCATGAGAAGGCGGCACTGTGCCGCGCCGCCGAGAACACGTGCTTCTTCGCGACCGTGAACAACGCCAGTGACGGCCAGCCTACCGCGTCCGCCGTGATTCGTCCCGATGGAACGCTGATATCGCACTACCCGTACGGCAAGGCGGGTCTGCTCGTCGTGGATGTGGATCTCTCTGAAGCGACGGGTCTGCTGGCCGCGCGGTGTAAGAGCTGAAGAATCCTTCGGCGCTCAGAACTGGATGGTGACGATGATGGTGTCGGTGTACGATCCGGCGGCAACATCCTGAGCTGGGGGGATGCGGCCAAGACGGTGCCGAGCGCGCGCCGCCGACGCCGATGGGGCTCCGCTCCCGACCCGTAGAGGATCAGGAGTGTGGCATCCTTTCTTGAAGACGCCGGAAGCTCACAACGTCGAAATCGAGAAGGCCCGGTGGCCTGGACTGCCTCGATTGCTCAATCGAGGTGGGACGGCCCATAGTTCACGCCTCGGGCCGGCCGGAAGGATCGGAGGGTTGTGTGTCTTATGAGTTCGTCACGCTGAATCAAGACGCAATCATTGACGAGAGAGGAGTAGCAGTCAGTTGCCGGCTCTTGCCCGCTTCGCCCATCCGCCCGATCGGGCTACGTGCAGACCCGCCGGCGGGGGCCGCGTAGTGCCTGCAGAAGAGCGCCCCGCGAACCGGCTGCTCCGCCTGCTGACGCCTCGCGCCTTTCTCCGCGTCAGCCCGAAGCTGAAGCCGACGCGGCTACGCGCGAAGCAGGTGCTCTACACGCCGAAGCAGCACATTGGCGAGGTGTATTTTCCGGAGAATTCCGTCATCTGTCAGATGTCGCTGATGGCCAACGGGGATACGATCGAAACCGCGACCGTCGGGCTCGAGGGCGCCTCGTGGATCTCCGCCAGTATCGGGGCGCCGAGCATGCCGTGCGAAACCGTGGTGGCGATCGGTGGCAATGCCCACGCCCTTCTCATCGACGACCTTGACCGCGAGATGCAGGAGAACGAGCCTTTTCGCGATGTGCTGACCCAGTACTCTCACGCCCTGCTGATCCACAGCATGCGGCTGACGGCATGCACCGGGCTTCACTCGCTCGAGCAGCGTTGCGCCCGCTGGATCCTGACGACGCTGGACCGCGTTCCGGAACAGCGCTTCTCCGTCACCCACGAGTTCCTGGCGATGTTGCTCGGCGCCCGGCGTCCCTCAATCACGACAGTCATCCTTGATCTGCAACGACGCGGAATGCTCAGGGTGGAACGCGGCCGAGTCCTGGTGGCCGACCGTGCGAAGCTGTTGACTGTCGCGTGTGATTGCCACGACGTCATCCGGGAGAATTACGAGCAGGTCGGCCGATGACCGGTGTTCGGTCCCGGCGTTGTGCAGCCGTAGCGTGGCTACCAGCGCGCACGAGTGAAACAGGATGACGCTGCTCATGGCACTGGATTCAGTTTGGATCCAGGCGCCCATCGGGCATGTGGATCGCCCGCGAGCCGTCCGACCGGTGCTCCGTCAAACTCGACTCGCGCCTGGGCCCAGCCCAATCTCGCGCCGATCTCGTCGGGCAGTTCCACGGTGCCACGAACCAGCGCGAAGGCTCCCTCCGAGGTGTGAACAATGCCGCGAGTGAGATGTGGGTGGCGGTAGATAGCCATATCCCTCCTTAGGGCATTCAGTTCGAGGCGCTGCCTGCTGCTCCGAATCGCCGCGCGCGCCCTCGGCAGCGTGGTCTCGCGGACGTTTCGCAGCATGGTTTGCGTGTCTGCCGCACGGACGGCAGCTTCGACACGATGACGCGGCACTGTTCTCGAGGGGTTGCCGACGGCGAAGCTGTCGTGCTGCACACGGGCACTAGACTGCTTTCTTCGCCGCCTGTCTGTCACCTTGCTGACATCGACGAGGAACAAGTCACCAGGCGGTTCAGCTACGGCGTTGAAGGGTCGGATGTGGTCGCACGAGGCATGAACTAATCACATTCCCATTTGGAATGTGTCAAGCGGCACAGCTTACTGGATCCGGCTGCGCACGTCGCCGCGCAGCCCGCGGAGGTCGATGTCCTTGTCACGCGGCAGCGACAGGAAGTATTCGACCAGCGGACGGTCGTCGGTGAGGATCGGACCCTGGCCGACGAAGGCACGCATCTCGTCCGGGCCCGCGACGTACGCGCGCGTGAGTTGCTCGAACGAGGTCAGCCCGACATCCTCGAGCGCCTCGCGGCGCGCCCCGAGCTTCCAGTCGAAATCCGCCTTGCGCAGGACGAGTGGCTTCTTCGATCCGATCATCAGGCTGCCGTCCCACCACAGCGTCGCCTCGGGAAAGACACTGAGGAACGTGCGCATGATCGTCTTGTATTCCGCCTCGGTGCCCCACACCCACTGCAGCGCGAGACCGTCGTCTTTCAACGCGTTCTTGACCAGCGTGAAATATTCCGCAGAGTACAGGTTCCCCGAGCCGGCGTGAATCGGCAGGATCAAGTCAGCGGTGATCACGTCATATTTCTTCGGCGTCAGCATCAGGAAGTTGCGCCCATCGTCGACGCGAAGATGGACGTTGCGGCGCGAGAGGACGTCGGAATTGACCGACGCGAAATACCTCGCGCCTCGCACCACCGCTTCGGACAGCTCGACGACGTCGACCTCGGCGCCGCGATGGAGCGACACGGCACCCGCGGTGGCGCCGCCGCCCAGGCCAATGACCAGGGCTTCGCGCGCCTGGGGGTGGATCACCATCGGCAGATGGCCGATCCGTCGATGCGTCGCGAGCATCCCCGGTGCATCGTCAGCCTGGTGGTTACCCTCGAGCGTCATGACCATCATGCCGCCCGGCGCCCTGTTGATGCTGACGGTGGCCTGCACCCCTTCTTCACGCCAGAGCACCTGGTGATTGGGGTAGCGCAGCCGCAGGAACAGATCGAACGGATCGGTGATGAGCGCGGCGGCCGCGACGAATGCGAGCACGCCGGCAGCGCCGATCACCATCCGCGTCTGCTTTCGCGCTTCGGCGATGGCCACCAGCAGAACGCCGGAGGCGAGGATCACCGCTGATACGGCGACGAGACTGGACCGGCTGCCGAGTAGCGGCAAGAGGACGAAGCCTGCGGCCAGCGATCCGATGATGCTGCCGGTGAGGTTCAGGGAATAGAACAGCCCCAGCCTCCGGCCGGCGACCGCGGACGTGTCTTCGCGCGACCCGGTCCAGACGTGCAGGCCGATCGGAAACGCGATCCCAAGCAGCAGCGCCGAGGGGAGAATCGACAGGATGCTTGCGACCAGTGAAAAGGCGAGGAACTCGGGGAAGATCGACGCGATCATCGGCGTCGCCCAGCGCACCATCGGGGGATGGAAGACGAGCATCTGAATCGACAGCACCGCGACGATCGCCAGCGTGAGCTCGAGGATCGCGAGGATCAGCATCCAGCTGCGCTCGCGCTTCAGCAGCGGCGTCACGAGGTAGCTGCCGGCACCGATCCCGAACAGCAGGGTCGCCAGCATCATGGCGAATCCATAGACCGTCGGACGGACGAGCAGCACCAGGGCGCGGAACCAGATCACTTCCAGCGCGAGGGAGGCGAACCCCGACACGGCGAAAACGAGCAATACCACCCCGCGAGCGCTGAGCCCGCCGATTCTCGCCGGCGGCGCTGCCGTAACTCCCGTAACTGCGCGCGGCGCAGCTGCGTGTTCGAAGCCGTCCGCCGCTTCGGTCTGACGGTCCGCATCCGGTCGAGAGGTGAGCAGGCCGGTCACGATCGCGACCGCCGCCACCGCCAGGTTGACCGCCGCTGCGAAAACGAATGATTTCTGAATACCAAACTGCGGGATCAGATACAGACCGGAGAACAACGTGCCCGCAATCGCACCGGCCGTGTTGGTGGCGTAGAGCAGCCCCATCCGTTGCCCGAGGTCGCGCGCCCGGAAGTACGACGACTTGACGACGAGCGGCAGCGTGGCGCCCATGAGGACGGTGGGCACGACGAGGACGGCCAGCGCCATAGCCGAGCGCGCGACTGTGACCGCGAACAGACCGTTCGGGAGCGAAGGGAACAGGCTCGCGTAGAGATCCTGCAGCCACGCCAGCGCGATCGGCGTCGAGAGGGCAGAGATCGCAATCAATACCTCTGCGACGCCAAACCATACCAGCGGCCGTCGCAGGCGGTCCGCCACGCGGCCAGCGAGCAGACTTCCGACGGCGAGGCCAAACATGAAGCTCGCCCACACCGTGCTCGCAGCGTAGACGGTGACGCCGAACACCAATCCGAGCTTGCGTAACCAGAGCAC
>JACDDJ010000409.1 GCA_013817065.1 Acidobacteriota bacterium | reverse complement strand
GAGAGGCTCAGAGCAGGTGCCAGCCCGAAAATCACACCGGTGACGAGAGACAGCGCCAACGTCACGAGCAGCACTCGGTCATCGATCATCACTTGCTGCGCGGGCAAGTAACCCGCTGGCGTGATCGCGAGCAGGGCCGGCACTGCCCAGTACGCGATCCCTGTGCCGAGCAGGCCGCCGGCGAGGAACAGCAGGACCGATTCGGTCATCAACTGCCGGACGATCCGCCCGCGCGCGGCGCCGAGTGCGGCCCGGAGGGAGATCTCACGTCCGCGCCCGGCCGCCCGGGCGAGCATAAGGCTGGCGGTGTTGGCGCACGCGATGAGCAGCAGCATCCCTACCGTGATGAGCATCATCAACAACGCCGGCTTTACCGGCCGTGCCAACCCCTCCTGGTAGGAGAGAAACCTTGTTGCCGTCTCGGTCCCGAAATTGGCCGTCGGGTTGGTTGCCTTGTAAGCCGAAAACACCGACTCGGCCTCCGCGTTTGCCTGCGCAATGGTCATGCCTTCGCCGAGCCTGCCCGCAACGGCGTAATTGAACCCGCCGCCGGGACCGGTCGGAGCAGGCCTGAGCGGCACGTAGAGCTCCGAGAGCCGCATCGAGTCAAACCCGTCGGGCATGACGCCGACAATCGTGAAGGTCTGATCGCCCAGAGTTATGGCGCTCCCCACCACCGCGGGATTGGACGCAAACATCCGTCGCCACAGCGAATGACCGAGAATGGCGACGTCCGGACCGTTCGGCAGATCCTCGCCAGGCTCGAAGGTGCGGCCGTAGAGCGGCCTGCCGCCGAAGACGCTGAAGTAGCCGTGCGACACCGCAATCGCTTCTACGTACTCGGCGTTGTCGCGAGAAGCCAGGTTGAATGCCGTCCGCCGCCAGGCGGCAAACGCCTCGAATGACTGCATCTGCTCCTTGAAGAACTGGAAGCGCTTCGCGTTCTGACCGGCCCACAAGCCGGCGTTGCTTCGGTACATCTGGACGATGCGTTCGGGCCCGCTGTAGGGCAGCGGCTGAAGCAGAACAGCATTCACGACGCTGAAGATGGCGCTGTTCGCGCCGATGCCGAGCGCGAGTGTGATGAGCGCCGCGGCCGTGAAACCGGGTGTCCGCAGAAAGGAGCGGACGCTGTAGCGCGCGTCCTGCAGGAACGTCTCGATCGACGGGATCCCGCGCTGGTCCCGATAATGTTCTTTCATCTGGATTACTCCCCCGAAGTTGCGAAGTGCGGCGGCACGGGCTTCGGCCTCCGTCATACCGCGGCGCATGTGCTCCTGCGTCAGCATGTCGATGTGGAACCGCACCTCGTCGTCCAGCCGCGCGTCGAGACGGCGTGTGCGCAGGAGGGCGGCGAGGCGAGAGAGGGTGATGCGCATGACCTCTAGAGCCGCGCGCACTCGCGCAGGCCGCTCATGACGTTCCACCCGGATTGAGGACGCGACCCATGACGGCCGCGATACGCTCCCACCCTTCCGCCTCGCGCGCGAGCTGTTTCTGTCCGCTCTTCGTCAGGCTGTAGAACCGGGCCCGGCGATTGTTCTCGGACGTTCCCCACTTCGAGGTGATCCAGCCCTTCTGTTCCAGCCTGAGCAACGCGGGGTAAAGCGTCCCCTGGTTGAGCTGGAGCAGGTTCTCGGACACCTGTTGGATCCGCTGGGCGATGCCGTAACCGTGCATGGCGCCGAGCGTGTCCAGCGTCTTGAGGACCATGAGATCCAGGGTTCCCTGCAGCACGTCTGATCTGGGTTGGGTCACGGTTTCTCACCTGCTCCTGTTGAATATCAACAGGACCTTACTTCTGTTCCTGTTGGACGTCAACATGAGAGGAAGGGTTGCAAGGGGCACACACTTTCTTGGGACGAACGCCGGGGCGTCCAATTCCGTATCTCACCGAATGGAGCGCTTTCGCCAGGATCTTCGCTTCGCGGTTCGCCTGCTGGTGAAGGACCGCGCCTTCACCGTCACGACGCTCCTTACGCTGGCGCTGTGCATCGGCGCCAACGCCGTGATCTTCGCCATTGTCAACTCGGTCCTGCTCCGGCCGCTGCCGGTGCCCCAGGCCGAGCGGCTGATGCTGCTCTACAACAGCTATCCCAAAGCCGGCGTCGAACGGGCGAGCACCGGCGTGCCCGACTACTACGATCGGCTTCGTGAGACCGACGTCTTCGAAGAACTCGCGCTCTACCAGCAACGCGGCGTAACAATCGGCGGCGAAGGCAACGCCGAACGGATCACGGGTATGGCGGCTCGGCCCTCATTGCTCCGCATGCTGCACGCGCAGCCCGTCACCGGACGGATCTTCAATGAAGAGGAGGGGGAACCGGGCGCCGACGGTAAGGTCATTCTCAGCTTCGCGCTGTCACAGCGGCTTTTCGGCGGCCACCAGGCCGCCATCGGTAAGGACGTTCGGGTCAACGGACGTCCACACCAGGTCGTCGGGGTGATGCCGGGCGACTATCTGTTCCTCAATGCGGATGTCGACCTCTGGATGCCGCTGTCTTTCACCGCGCAGCAGCGGTCTGACGATGCGCGGCACAGCAACAGCTGGACGATGGTGGGGCGTCTGAAGCCTGGCGCCAGCCTCGCGCAGGCGCAGCAGCAGATCGATGCGCTCAACGCGAGGAACATGGAGCGCTTCTCGAACATGAAGCAGATCCTGCTGAATGCTGGGTTTCACACCGTGGTGACCCCGTTGCAGGAAGACCTGGTTCGGGACGTAAAGCGCACCCTGTACCTGCTGTGGGGCGGGGTCCTCTTCGTGCTGGCGATCGGCGCCGTGAACGTCACGAACCTGGTGCTGATCCGGTCCTCGGCGCGGATGCGCGAGCTCGCAACCCGTCACGCCCTAGGTGCCGGCCTTTCGCGCCTCACTCGACAACTGCTGACCGAAACAGTACTCCTCACGATTGGCGGCGGATTAGCGGGGATCGCGTTGGGTTACCCCGGCCTGACGTTGCTCTCGGGCATCGCGTGGGACGAGGCGTTGCCGCGGAGCGCGGAGATCCGGATCGATGGTCTCGTCATCGCCTTCACCCTCGCCCTGGCATTCGCAGTCGGCGTCCTCGTCAGCCTGTTTCCGGTACTGAACCTGCAACACATGAACTTGAGCCAGGCCTTCCGCGAGGAGGGGCGCAGCGGCACCAGCGCACGCGGCGGTCGCGCCATCAGGCGCGTGCTGGTCGTCAGCCAGGTGGCCTTCGCGTTCATGCTCCTGATCGGCGCCGGCCTACTGCTCGCGAGCTTTGATCGGGTGCTCCGCGTGGACCCGGGCTTCGACCCGAAGCAACTGCTGACGGCGCGCGTCTCGCCTCCAGGAACGCGATATGCGGACGATGCAGCGGTACGAGTATTCGCGGATCGATTCCTTTCATCGATCCGGACCCTGCCCGGAGTGACCGCCGCAGGGCTGACCTCCAACATCCCATTCGGCGGCGACTTCAGCGACAGCGTCATCCTCGCCGAGGGATACCAGATGGTCCCGGGCGAGTCGCTCATCTCCCCCTACCAGGTCACGGTGACACCGGGCTACATGGCGGCCCTCGAGCTGCCGCTTCGATCCGGCCGCTTCTTCAGCGAGTCCGACACCGCCACGTCCCCACTTGTCGTCATCGTCGATGAAACGCTCGCGAAGAAGTTCTGGCCGGGCCGGGATCCGGTCGGACGACGGATGTATAAGCCCGGCAACCCGCAGGATTTCACCAAGCCGGGCCCGGATACGAAGTGGATCACTGTCGTCGGTGTCGTTCCGGAGACGCGGATGGCAGGTCTCGTCAGCTCCGAAACGAGAATGGGCACCTACTACTTCCCGATGACACAGGACGGCATGCGTACGATGACACTGGCGGTGCGAACGGACGGTGATCCCCTCGCGATGACCGGTGTGCTGCGGAAGGCGCTGCGGTCGATCGACGCTGAGCTGCCGCTCTACAGCGTGCGGAGCATGGAAGACCGCATCACCGAGTCCCTGCTGAATCGCCGGACACCGATGCTGCTGGCGGTATCGTTCGCTACGCTGGCCCTGTTCCTGGCGGCGACCGGACTGTACGGGGTTCTCGCTTACCAGGTCGCGCAACGCCGCAAGGAGATCGCCATCCGCATGGCGCTCGGGAGCGAGGCGGGCGGCATCTTCGCGCTCATCCTCAAGGAGGGCACCGGACTGATGCTCGCGGGTCTGGCGGTCGGCCTCACCGGCGCCTTCGCGATTCGCCGGGCCATGGAGTCGCAGCTATACGGGGTCAGCGCAATGGAGCCGGCAGTCCTCGCGGGTGTCGCTGGTTTGCTGGGTCTTGTCGCGGTCGTCGCGTGCGCCGTACCCGCACAGCGCGCGTCGCGGATCGATCCTATGGGTGCGTTGGGCGAGTAGCGCCGGCCTTCGGCCGGCAACCTCCAACCTCCAACTTCCAAAGCGCCAAACGATGCCGCGCTTTGCCCGGAAGATCCGGTTGGGTGTTTGGGGTGTTGGAAGTTGGAAGTTGGAGATTCGAAGTCGACTCAGCGACGCCCGTCAGGGTCTGGGCGTCGACTTGAAGCTGTCCTTGAGCGTCACCGTGCGGTTGACAACCAGCCGGCCGTCCTTTGTGTCGGAATCGACGCAGAAATACCCGAGGCGCTCGAACTGGAATCGATCACCCGGTTGGGCCGTTGCGGCACTCGGCTCGAGCTTGGCGGCCTTGACCTGTAGAGAAGCCGGATTCAGATCGCGACGGTAGTCGCCGCCGTCCGCGCCCGGCTGCTCCACCGAGAAAAGCCGGTCGTATACGCGGACCTCGGCATCGAGCGCCGTCTTCGCCGCAACCCAGTGCAACGTGGCCTTCACTTTTCGGCCATCCGCCGAATCGCCGCCGCGCGTGGACGGGTCGTAAGTGCAACGAAGCTCGATGATGGCGCCGGAGTCGTCCTTCACGACGCTCGTGCAGGTGATGAAGTAGGCGCCGCGGAGCCGGACCTCGCGGCCGGGCGCGAGGCGGAAGAACTTCTTCGGCGGATCCT
>JACDDJ010000408.1 GCA_013817065.1 Acidobacteriota bacterium | reverse complement strand
GTGCGACGTATCCCCTTCGGCAAGCGACTTGCCCGTTAGTTCGGTATAGGTGAGACGCCTGCCGGATACTTGCTCCATTACTCGTTGAAATCGATCACTATCATTTCCCTTGCGGCCATTGAATCTGAAGGCTTGTTCGTCAAGGTAGCGAAACAGATGGAATGGTTCGATAGACACGTAGGTGCCTTTGATGCTGCGCTTCAGGAGGCTCCAGAAGTTCTCGCAGCTATTGGTGTGGATCTGTCCGTCAACGTACCGCTCCGCGTGGTCCACAACGCCGTGCAGGTAGTTGTCGCTCAGGCCGTTGTACGACCGCAACTTGTCGCTGTAGAGGGTCGCGCCCACTTCAACGTGCTTGTTGATGGTGCCGTGGATGTGCTCCCGGCGAACGTTCTTGATGACTTCGGTGCGAACCTGCGAGACACCGCGCTTGCCGCGACGGTCAAGCAGCGCCATGACGACGGCCTTACCGGTATGGCTACGGCCCTTGAGCGAACCGAAACGCGCTCGCTTCTCGCTGTGCATGTTGCGCGAACGGCCACCGATGTAGGTTTCGTCGGCTTCGACGGTGCCATTCAGCTTGCCGCCACCGACACCCTGCTGGAGGGCGAGCCGCAGACGCTGAAGCATGAACCAGGCAGTCTTCTGAGTGACCTTGAGCGCCCGCGCCAGTTCGTAGCTGCTGATGCCGTTCTTGCAGTTGGTGAGCAGCCACAGAGCCGGGAGCCACTTCTGGAGCGGCAGGGGCGAATCCTCGAACACGGTGCCGACCTTGAGCGAGAACTTCGCCAGTGGGTGCTTTTCGTAGCACTTCCACACGCGAGCATTGTCCAGGTAGACGACCCTATCGGAGCCGCAGCGGGGGCACTTGACCACGCCTCCAGGCCAGCGGACGGCCACCATCGCGGCGTGGCAGTTGGCGTAATCGGCGAAGTAGATGATGGCTTCTTGGAGAGTGCGGGGGCCGTTCATGGATGAAGTATCCAACAAACGCCGTGGTCAGTCAAGTATATTATTCCCTAAGGATTTGTGGTCCTACTGGACCTCCTCGGGCCGGGTTCGACGGTGTGGTACCATCCGGCGCGTTTGCGCATCCTTCTCGACTATCGTCCGGCCCTGCGCCAAAGGACAGGGGTTGGCGAGTACGCGCACCACCTGGCCGAGGCAATGGTCGCCCGATCGAGCCGAAATCGGTCGGTAACGCTGTTCTCGAGCTCGTGGAAGGACCGCCTGCCGAAAGACGCCATCCCTGGCGCCGGGCGACTCGATCTGCCGATCCC
This sequence comes from Acidobacteriota bacterium, assembly GCA_013817065.1. Taxonomy (GTDB): domain Bacteria; phylum Acidobacteriota; class Vicinamibacteria; order Vicinamibacterales; family 2-12-FULL-66-21; genus JACDCA01. The sequence goes on along the minus strand of JACDDJ010000408.1, from coordinate 3,716 downwards.
GGTCAAGCTCCTCAACCTGGCCTGGCATCGGGCTGGCTGGCCACCGGTCGAGACCCTGGGCTCGGACGCCGAGGTGGTCTGGTCGCTTCATCCGCTGTTGATGCCGTCCAGATGGGCCGCCCAGGTCGTGACGATCCACGACCTCTTCTTCCTGGATCACCCCGAAGCGACGTCTGCCGAAGTCCGCCGCGACTACCCGGCTCTCGCCGCCAAACACGCCCGGGCCGCCGACGCGGTTATCGTGAACTCCGAATACACGCGGGACCTCGTGACGTCCAGGCTGGAGGTTCCACCCGACCGGATCACGGTCTGTTACCCGGGTGCACCCCGGTGGCATCCGCGGGCGGAACCTTCGGCACCGGGGCCCATTCTGCACATGGGAACCATCGAGCCGCGCAAGAACGTCGGCGCGATCATCAAAGCGTACCGTGGCATGGTGGAGCGAGATCCAGGCGTGCCGCCGCTGCTCTTGGCCGGACGTATGACCGTCCCTGAGGAAAGCATCCTCAGTCCGGACGATAAGGCGCTACTTCGCGACCGCGTCCTGTTCTTCGGATATGTGACCGACGAGCAGCGCAGGCGCCTCTACCGCGAAGCATCCTTACTGGTGATTGCCTCGTCGGACGAAGGCTTTGGGATCCCGGCGCTCGAAGCAATGACGATCGGCCTGCCCGTCGTCGCGGCGGCGAGAGGATCTCTGCCGGAGGTGATCGGCGAGGCTGGCCTCTTAGTGGATGCCGACAACGCGAACGTCCTTGCGGATGCCATGCGGCGGCTGCTCGACGATGGTGAGCTGCGGCGTGACCTCGCGGCGCGCGGCCTCGAACGCGCGAAGCGGTTCGAGTGGGCCGCGTCCGCGGCTCTACTGCTCGAGGCGTTCCGCGGTGCAATCGCGCGGCGAGCGGTGCGGTGAAACAGATTCGCATCGGCATCGATGCGCGTGAGCTGCTCGGCGAGACGACCGGCGCTGGCCGCTACCTCGGCGAGCTGCTGCATCGATGGACGGTGAGGCCTGACGCGGCCACGCGTCGGTTTGTCCTTTACACCCCTGAGCCGCTGAAGATTTCCTTTGCGGACGTGGAGCCGCGCGTCCTTGGCGGCGGGCGAGGAACTCTGTGGGAGCAGACGACGCTGAGCGGCGCGGTGGCGCGCGACAAGCCGGACGTGTTCTTCGCCCCGGCGTACACGGCGCCACTTCGGCTGAGGATGCCGCTTGCGGTGGCGATCCACGACGTGTCGTTCAGCCGTCATCCTGAATGGTTCTCGTGGCGGGAAGGGACCCGTCGGCGCTGGATTACCCGTTCGGCCGCACGCCGGGCGGGAGTGGTGCTGACCGGCTCGGCGTTCTCTTCGCGTGAGATCCAGGATCTCTACGGCGTGCCGGCAAGCCGGATCGAGGTGGTGACCTATGGTGTCTCTCGTCCACCCGCGGGCGTGGACGGCGGCCGCCAGGCGCTCGTCCTCTACACGGGCTCCATCTTCAATCGGCGGCGTCTCCCCGACTTGATCGCCGCATTCGCGAAGACGGTACGAGCGGTGCCGGACGCGCAACTCGTGATCGTGGGCTCAGATCGGACTCGTCCACGGCAGGACCTTGCCGCCGTCGCAGCGGCGCACGGGGTCAGCGCGCGCGTGCGGCTCAGTCAGTACGTGCCCGACGCGGAACTCGGAGCGTTGTACGCGACGGCGTCTGCCTTCGCGTTTCTTTCCGAGTACGAGGGCTTTGGTCTCACCCCGCTCGAGGCGCTCGCCGCGGGTGTGCCGGTCGTTGCGCTCGATACTCCGGTGGCGCGAGAGGTTTATGGCGACGCCGCCTTGCTGGTGCAGGCCGGCGACATCGACGGAACGGCCAACGCCCTCACGCAGCTTTTGACCTCGCCAGAGGCGGCCGCCGCGCAACTCGCGCGCGCGCCCGAGATTCTCGCCCGCTACTCCTGGGACGCTGCGGCGGCGAGGACGCTGGCGGCGATCGAGAGGATCGTGCTGCGGTGAGTCCTCGCCTCTCGATCATCATCGTCAACTTCAACGGCGGCGTGCACCTGCACCGCTGCCTCGCATCGCTCGCCGCGCATCCGTCGCAGGCGTCCACTGAAGTCATCGTCGTCGATAACGCCTCGACCGATGGCAGCGACGCACACGTCACGCAGTTCCCTGTCGTGCGGCTCGTGACGCTCCCGAAGAACGTCGGCTTCTCGGCCGGCAACAATGCCGGCATCAGCGCATCCAGCGGCGAGCTGCTGCTCCTGTTGAACAACGATACGGTGGTCGGCTCGGGTGCAATCGACACTCTGGTCGCCCGCCTCGAAGCGCACTCGGAAGCTGGCATCGCGGGGCCGCGCCTGGTGGACGGCGGAGGCCGCACCGAACTGTCATTTGGGCCGATGATCTCGCCGATCGGCGAGTTGCGACAGAAAGCGGTCCTCGCGCTTCACACCCGGGAGTTTGGCCCGGTCACGAAGTGGGTGGAGCGGACCACGAGGCGCGAGCAGTTCGTGGACTGGGTCAGCGGCGCCTGCCTTCTCGTCCGCCGCCGCGTTGCGGAGGACGCCGGGTGGCTCGACGAACGCTTCTTCCTCTACACCGAAGACGTCGACTTCTGCGCCACCGTCCGTGCGAACGGGTGGAAAGTGCTGTTCACGCCGGCGGCTGAGATCGTCCACTTGCGCGGGCGCTCCCGCGCCACCGCGACGCCACAGTCAAACGCGGCCTACCGGCGCAGTCACCTCGCGTTCTACGAGAAGCACCACCCCAGGATGGTCCCGCTGCTGCGGGCGTATCTCCGCCTCAAGGGCGAGCGCCCTTGATAAGATTCCTTTAAGTGCGCATTGCCATCGACGCGCGGAAGCTGCGCGATTACGGGATCGGAACCTATATCCGCAACCTGGTGCGGAATCTCGCGCGCATCGATCGCACGACCGACTACGTCCTGATCGTGCAGCCGACCGACATCGAGATCGGCAGCGAGCTGGGCGACAACTTCCGCACGGTCCCCGACTGGTCGGCCAATTACTCGCTTCGCGAACAGTTGACCATCCCGCTCGACCTTCGCCGCGAGAAAGTGGACCTGTTCCACGCGCCGCATTACGTGCTGCCGCCGCTGATCCCGTGCAAGTCGGTCGTCACGATTCACGACTGCATCCACCTGCGCTTTCCGCAGTACCTTCCCCACCGGCTCGCCTACGTCTACGCGCGCAGCTCGCTGTGGGTGGCGACCCATCGTGCCTCACGCGTGCTCACCGTCTCAGAAACGTCCAAGCGCGACATCCTGCGCTATTTCCGAATACCGGAGTCCCGCATCGATGTCATTTACAACGCGATCGACGAGCGGCTCGGCGAAGCGCCAACCGATGCGGAGGTGGCGCAGGTTCGGGAGCGCTATCAGCTGAACGATCCATTCGTCCTTTACGCCGGCAACATCAAGCCGCACAAGAATCTCGAGCGGCTGATCGACGCGTTCCAGATGCTGCGCCGCGGCGGCGGCATGGACCACGTCAAGCTGCTGATCATCGGTGACGAGGTCTCAAAGTACGCCGCGCTCCGTCGCGCGGTGCACCGCCATAAGCTCCACAAGCACGTCCGCTTCTTCGGGTTCGTTCCGGACAAGACGCTCGCCAGCCTCTATCGCCTCGCCAGCGTGTTCGTCTTTCCGTCGCTCTACGAAGGGTTCGGGTTGCCGCCACTCGAGGCGATGGCGGCCGGCACGCCCGTCATCACCT
>JACDDJ010000407.1 GCA_013817065.1 Acidobacteriota bacterium | reverse complement strand
GGCGCCGGCTTCTACTACTTCACGCAGCATATCGACACCCGCACCGCCACCGCCGCCACCGCCCAGCAGGAATTCGACGTCGTCCGGAGCCGGTTCAGCGGTCACAAGCCGCTCATCGAGCTCGACGCCCGCGGCAACTTCCTCCGCGCCAACACCGACCGCGACGCCCCCGGCGGCACCAGGCGTCCGGAGACGCTTCACGTCATGGCCTTCGATCCTGATGATGGCGGGCTGGTGAACGTCACGATACCGTTCTGGTTGTTGCGGATGAAGATGCACGGGAACATCGACTTCGGCGGCAGTCGGATGACGCTCGAAGAACTCAAGCTGACGGTCGCCGATCTCGATCGCCTTGGTCCGTCACTGGTGCTGGACCAGGCGAACGAAGGCGGGGACCGTGTCCTCGTCTGGTCGCAGTAGCTGTCCACTGGACACGACGCGGGGCTATTCCGCCGGGGCCGTACACGATAGATCCCGCGCATTTCCTGCGAAATCAAGGTCGTTTCGACAGGCGCACTTCTTGCGCCAGAGCCTGGCACGGAGGCTCACATGAAACGCGCTTATCTCGTCCCCATCCTCGGTGCCTTGTCCCTCGCCATCGCGGCACCCGCGTGCGCGCAGCGGACGCGACCCGATTCTGGTTATGGCTACGGCTCCAACTCGGACGTCCGGCGCCTCGCGTTCGACCGCGGATATCGTGAAGGTGTCGTCGAGGGTGAGCGGGACGGGCGCAATCGCGACCGGTTCCACTACCAGGACGAACGCGCCTTCCAGCGCGCGGACATCGGATACAACCGCAGCTACGGCGATCCCGAACGCTACCGCGTGAACTTCAGGTCCGGCTTCGTCGAAGGCTACACCGCCGGCTACCGTCGCTACGCGGGGCCGGGCCGCTATGGTGACGGACGCAACGACGATCGCTACGGCGGTGGCTATCAGCAGGACCGCGATCGCTACGGCTACATCTCGCCGTCCGAGATCGGTGCGCGTGATGGTTACGAGAAGGGTCGTGAAGACGCTCGCGATCGCGATCGTCGGGATCCCCGCAGCCACAAGTGGTATCGCGAAGGGGACCGCGAATACAACAACCGCTTTGGCAATCGTGATCAGTACAAGAACGAATACCGCAGGGGATTCCTCGTCGGCTACGACCGCGGCTACCGCGAGTTCAGACGCTAGGCGCGTCAGATTCGGAGGAACTTCCGCATTCGCGTGAGGAAGTTGTTTGGCGCCTCGACCACGGCAGCAGTCCGGGTCGAGGCGCGCACGTCATTGAGCTCAGCGCGGCGACTCGCGGCCGCAACACCCACCTGCTCGACCGCCAAGGGATTGACCTCGGCAAGCTGCCGAAAGACCTCGGCATCGATCTCGAGCACCTTCGCGTCGCCGTGCGCAACCACGCTGGCGGCGCGCGCGGAGCCGGTCAGCATCGACATCTCGCCGAAGTAACCTCCGCGGCCAAGGGTCGCGACCTCGCGGCGGCTCTCCTCGAGCAGCACCTTGACGCGGCCTGACTTCACCACGAACATCGACTGCCCCGGTTCGCCCTCGCGAACGATGGTTTCGCCGTCACCATATTCCGAGAACTGCATCCGACCGGCGATGGTTGCGCGCTCCGCGGCTGACAGCGGCGCGAACAGGCCCACCGATGCCAGCAGCTCCTCCCGGTCCGCGATTCGCGCCTCGGGATTATCGACTGGCAGCTCCTTCGAGATCTCGATCTGGATCGGATACGGGATCTCGATGTTGTGGCGGCGGAACGCGTAATAGATCGAGCTGCGCACCTGGTCGGCGGCTTCCTCGTCCAGTTCGAAGTCGGCGATCCAGAAGCGAACGCGATAGGTGATAGCGGAGTCCGCGAAGTCGTGGATCATCGCGTCTGGCGCGGGGGCCTCGAGGATGAGCGGACAGTTCGCGATCGCGTCCTTGATCACCGCTTTCACGTGATTTGGCGCAGCGTCGTAGGCGACGCCGACGTCGACGAACAGGCGCATCGGCGCGGCCGGTTCAGAGTAGTTGGTGATCGGCGCCTTGCCGACTTCACTGTTGGGAACGATGACGAAGTTACCCGTCTTCGTCCTCAGCTTCGTCGCGCGCCACGTCACTTCGGCGACCCGACCTTCGAGGCCCCCCACCGTGATCCAGTGGCCGATGTTGAAGGGCTTCTCGCTCTGAATCGCCAGGCCCGCGAACGCGTTGCCGAGCGTGTCCTGCAGCGCAAACCCGAGTACGACCGCGCCGACCGCCGACGTCGCCAGGAACTTATCGCCGAGGAACGTCGCCACCAGCAGGAAGGTGCCGATGACGAACGCGTCCTGCACGATCGACGGGAACCGATCCGGGATCCGATCGGCCCGCAACGGATTGAGCAGCGCGACCACCAGCAGGTTGATGATCGCGGCCGACAGCCCGAGCCGCGCAAAGTCCCTGATGTCTTCGGCTGTGCTCGACTCGAGCGCTGGAGCCGACAGCAGGACGAGGTGCAGGATCGCGTAAGCCGCCAGCAGGAACAGGGACAGCCGCAGCTTGCGCCGGACCAGGCGGTTGATCGTGAAGGTGTAAATGGCGAGCGTCACCGCGAAGGCGATGACGCCAGCCACCACGCTGGTGAAAGGACTCACGCGGCCCTAGTCACAACCGTTTTCCAACTTCCATTTTCCATTTTCCATTCCGGCCGGCCCCAGCCGGCCGGCTAGCCGGCGATCCCCTTCTTGAACGCTTCGAGTTCGGCCGGCATGATCGCCGGGAGCGTCAGCTTGGACGGGTTCGACCCACCCTTCGCGGCGCGGTCGGTGCCGACGGCGCGATTACCTGCCGACGCAGACGCCTGCGTCGACTCCGCCTGCTTGCCTTTGGAGAGGTTGAGCGACCCGATCCCGAAACCCTTCTTCGGCTTCTCCTCGGGCTTTTCCTCGTTCGTCTTCGCGTCCTTGCTGCCGCCGCCGACCACACCTCGCGTGCCCGCCACCACCGTCGCGATGTCCGAAAGGGGTTTGGCGTCAAAGGTGATCGCTGCCGCATAGCGGACCTGCACCATCGCGGTGCCGGTCAGCTTCTCGGACTTGATCATGCGATTCAACTTGTCGATCCGCCCTTTCGTTTCCGGATGCGATGCAAACAGCGCATTGCGCTCGGGCGCCGCGTCTTTGTTGCGGTCGGCCAGCCTGGTAAGGAATGTGCCGAGCCCGGCCGGGTTGTAGGTCAGCGAGTTCGCCAGCTTTACCCCCACTCCGTCGGCGTCCTCTTCGTCGCCTCGATCGAAGCCCTTCTCGACGATGTTGTCGTAGGCGGCGTTGGCAAGCCCCTCGATCAGTGCGTTGCTGCCTGGCACCATCTCGGTGGTCAGCTCCATGGTGTTGTTCTTCTGGATGGCGTTGACCGTGTGCTTCTTCGTAATGTGGGCAACTTCGTGACCGAGAACGCCTGCGAGTTCCGCCTCGCTCTTGATCAACCCGAGCGCACCGCGCGTGATGTGGACGATGCCGCCGGGCGACGCGAACGCGTTGACGCCGTCGGTGTCGAGGACGATGAATTCCCACTTCAGGTCGGGCCGACTGCTCGCCTTGGCAAGCGCCATCCCGACCAGGCTGACGTACTTCGTGACCGCCTTGTCCTGGAACACGCCGAACTCGGTGCGCACCTTGGCGCTGACCTGCTCACCGATCTTGCGCTCGTCAGCGTCGCTGATCTTCAGATCCCTGACCTTCTGGACCTTGTCGGCCGCGTCGTTCGCCTTGCGGACCTTGCTGCCCAGCCCGCCGAGCTGCGCATGGGCCGGCGCCGCAGACATCACGAGAGCGAGAGCGAATACAGTAAGTTTCATGGAATCGTGTCCTCTTTTATTAATTGCTCGCGGGGCCCCACCCCCGCTCGCGCGGCTGCGCTGCTCGCAGACTCGCTGCTCGCCGCGGCCGCAGCCATCGGTGACGGCACATGCATCTCGAAAATGGCCACCGGCCGGGTCTTGCCTTTGACTGTGACGTCGCCGAGCGGGCGGATGTCGTACGCGCCCGTCAGGCGGCCGCGCGTTGCGTCGCTGATGATAATCCGCGTCTTGTAATCCTTGTTCAACGACTCCAGCCGCGAGCCGAGGTTCACATTATCGCCGATGACGGTGTAGCTCATGATCGACGAAGAGCCGATGTTTCCGGCGATCATGTCGCCGGAATTGATGCCGATCCCGATATCGAGCTGGGCGCGCCCTTCGCCGGCCCATTTCAGATTGAGCCGGCCGAGCTCCTCCACCATGTCGACGGCCGCACGCGCGGCGTGCTCCGCATGCGCCGGATCGTCGAGCGGTGCGCCAAACAACGCCATCACCATGTCACCGACGAACTTATCGACTGTTCCGTGATGGCGGAACACGATCTCGACCATGCGGGAGAAATATTCATTGAGCTGGGCGACCAGGTCTTCGGGCCGTCCGCTCTCGGTGATTGTCGTGAACCCGCGGATATCCGAGAAGAGAACGGTCATCTCCCGACGCTTGCCGCCGAGCTCGGCTCGGTCCGGATGGGCGATCAGTTCGTCGTAGACATCCTTCGAGACGTATCGCCCGAACAGCCGCTTCACTTCCCGCTTTTCCTTGCCCTCGACGAAGTACTGATACGCGGTGCCTGAGAAGAGCGCGAGCCCCATCGCGGCCAGCGGTTCCGTCATGTTCAACCACAGTCCGTCCTTGAAGACGAAGATCGTGTACGCGACCCATGCGCCCATGACGATGACCGCCGCCGGTGCGGCACCGGTGAACGGGAGGAACGCGGCCAGCAGACCGATCGCGACCGCCGCGGCAAGGGTGGACGCCAGCTTCCAGCCGACGGCCGCCGGACGGATGAAACGATTCGAGATGATGCTGTCGGCGATGCTCGCGTGCATCTGCACGCCGGGCATCCGGCCCTGGCCCTTGTTGTCGAACGGACTCTGGAAGATGTCGACGAGACCCGACGCCGTCAGGCCGACGAAGACGATCTTGTCCTTGAAGGCGGCCGGATCGACTTCGGGC
>JACDDJ010000406.1 GCA_013817065.1 Acidobacteriota bacterium | reverse complement strand
CGCTCATACTGATGGTGGCAACCGTTGTCGTCGCCCTAGTGGTATTCAACCCGGCTCGGCGACGGCTCTCAGCGTTGGAAGAAGCCGCCCAACGACTCGGAGAAGGCGATCTCACTGCCAGAGCATCGCAGGCGGGTGGTGACGAGATCGCTCGCGTCGCCGCGGCGTTCAACCGCATGGGCAGTGAGCTGGAGACTCGCGACGCGGCGCTTCGAACCTCCGATGCGCTGCGTCGGCAGATGATGGCGGACGTCTCACATGAACTGAAAACCCCTCTTACCGCCATGCGCGGATACATAGAAACGCTGCGCATGCCCGAGATCGCGCTCGACTCCGAGCGCCGCGATCGTTATTTCGAGACGATCGATCGCGAAACCCGCCGTCTCGAGCGAATCGTGAAAGATCTGCTGGACCTCGCCCGTTACGAACACGGCGGCGTTGTGCTGCAGCGACGGCTGTTCGATATCGAGCGGCTCTTCGAGAATGTGGCTGGACGGCACGAACGGGAAGCGCAAACGAAGGCGGTGGCGATTCGCATCCACGTCGACCCGCTGGCGGATCAAGTTGGTGCCGATCCCGATCGGATCGAACAGGCCATCGAAAATCTCGTCGCGAATGCGCTTCGGCACACACCCTCGGGCGGAACGATCACTCTGAGTGCGACGCAAGCCGATGGCATGGCAACCTTGTCGGTCAGCGATTCCGGCGGCGGCATTGCACCGGAGCATCTTCCGCACGTATTCGAACGGTTTTACAAAGTCGACGCGGCACGCGCGGCGGAAAGCACAGGCAGTGGCTTGGGCCTTTCCATCACCAAAGCGATCATCGAGCGTCACGGCGGCACTATCCGTGTGACGAGCCAGCCCGGTCGGACCACATTCACGGTCCTGCTGCCGCAGTCCTCTGGCATTTGAAGCACGCCATTTCGCCACCGTGAGGCGGGATGCGGCACCTCGCCGATCCGAACGGCACGGACTGAGGCACCGACAAGGCGTCGGCGCCTTACTACGAGAGCTGGAGGCTCGAGCGCATCTCGGACTCAGATCCTTCTTGAAGAAGTTCGCAAGGCTACCGAGCCGCACATGGCCGGTGGGTGACTGGCAAACGCGGTCCGCCGATGCGATTTTGGTGGACCCCGGTGGAGTGCTTCGGTTCGTGCAGTGGATCGGAAGTTCACCGCCACCCTTCCCGTTTGTACGGGGAAGATGGTGGCAGCGCTCGCGCGACAACCACCGCCGCAAAGACCAACACCTCGTTCTCGACGATGAATGTGACCGTGTTGTGGAATCGCTGCTCGCTCGACTCGCACGTCTACTGGCAGCTTTCAGATCAGCACTACCGTAGCAATGCGGACGTGCTTGAGCCCGGGTCCGACGACCCGAAGCAGGCCGAGGAGATCGAGGCGTGTCGTGAACTCGCGCAGAAGCTGAACGCACCAGCACGTAAGGTCTAGTTGACAATCGCCCGGTGAAATCCCAACACCCGTCCCATTCTAATTTGGGATCTAACGCGGGCGCAGGTCGAACGCCGCCATCTGCGCGGCGTTGCGAACAAGGAGAAAGCCGTCTGCGAGCGCCGGATGGTTCCACGTACGGCCTTCAACCGCGGAGAGGCGCACGAGTTCCTGGTGACCTGCGGGCGTCGCGCGCACGAGCACGACCTCACCGTCATCCGTCGTGATGACGAGGTGCCCGGACGCCAGGAGCACTTGGCCGTTTCCGTAGCGGCCGCCCTTCCACTTCAGCTCCCCGCTGGCGGCATCGAGGCACGCAAGGATCCCTGCGTCGAGGCCATAGATGAAGCCATCGTGGTGCACCGAGGTGGTGAAGTCGTTTTTCATCCGGTTCGTCCGCCACACCTCGCGCGCCGTCAGCCGGTCGCCGTCCCGCGTGATCTCGAGGGCCGCTCCAGCAGCAGCAGAGGCCGACGACAAGAAGACCCGGTTGTCACCGATGACGACTGGCTGTGCGGCATGGGCGCCGCCTTGTGCCGGCCAGGGAAACTCCCACAGGAGCGTGCCGCGATCGGGTGAAAGGCCGACAACGCGCGTGGCGAGCACGACGACGATCTGGTCGACGCCGGCGAGCGTCACGCGCAGCGGAGAGGAGTAGGATCCCTCGTCGTCGAGCGCCGACCAGGCGACGCGGCCCGTGGCGCGGTCGTACGCGACGATCGATCGTCCGTTTCCACCGCCGGGGACCGTGACCACCGTATTGCCGACGACCAACGGCGACGCGGCCATCCCCCAATTCAGATTCTCAGCGTTCGCATCCTCGAGGATGTTCGCGCGCCAGCGTAACTTGCCGTTCGACGCATCGAGCGCGCGCAGCTCGCCGGTAGCTCCGAGCACGAACAGCGTCCCATCATGAACGGTCGGTGTCGCGCGCGGGCCGGGGCCCCCCATGTTCTCGATGAACGCGGCCTTCCACGCGTTCCTCCACAGCTCGCGCCCGGTCAACACGTCATAGGCTGCCGCCACCTCTTCAGGCCCGCGCTGCTCGATGGTGAATGCGCGCCCATTCGCGGCGACGAACGATGCGTGGCCCCCGCCGACCGGCTGCCGCCACGTCGGCCGCAGCGTCGTCCAGTCGGTGCGAATCGGCCCCGCCGTGTAGCGGCCGTCGCGGCGCGCTCCCCGGAAGCCGGTCCAGCCCGTCGTCCAGGCAATCGCGGGCACGGCCGGCGAATCCGGCGCTGAGGCAGCCGCTGGTGTGGCGGACGGTGCGACCGTCGGCTCGCCGCGCTGCCCCTGCCGGTGCGCCGCGATTTCGGCGGCCTGCCGCGCCAGAGTCTCCTCGGTGCGCTGCCGCGAAATCCGCTCGGTAACGACCCAGACCACGAGGGCCACGGCGAGGAGAGCGACGATGGTGATGATGATGAGACGAAGTCTGCGCATAGATGTCCGCGCCGTTATTTGACCTTCTTCAGCGTCTGTTTGTTCCCGTCCGCGTTTGCCTCAAACCCGGTGACCGAGCCGTTCTCGATGATGAACGTAATGATCGTCGTCGAGTCAGCCGCGCCGATCGCGTAGGAATTCCCTGAGCGAAATACCAGCGGCTGTTTCTCGCTTCCGGGCGCGTGACATACAGCTCGCCCTTCTCGAGCGTCACCTCGAAGGTGCGCTGCGGCCGCAGTTCGTAGACACCTGTGAGTGTCGTGCGCTCCGCCGGCGTCGCTGGCGCGGAAGGAGCCGCAGCCTGCGGAGCCGCGGCGCGGGGCTCGGGCTTCTTCGCCGGGAGCGGCATTCCCATCACGACGCGCGGTATGAGGGCGTCAATGTTCGGGACGCGTGGGGCCGCGTTGTAGAGCAGCGCGAACGCGAGCGACTTTTCCGGATACCACTGCAGGTCCGCGGTGTGACCGCTCTGCGATTGCCCGCCGTGGGCAATCGCCATGGCCCACGGCGCCGAACGAACCGCGATCCCCAGCCCGTAGTTCGCGCTCGCAGCGACCCCCTTCGGCGTCGTCATCGCTGTGTACGTCGCGGGCGCCAGCACTTTGCCGGTGTGCAGCGCGTGCGTCCATTTCACGAGGTCACCGGCCGTTGAGCAGATGCCGCCGGCCCCGAGCAGCAGCGAGTGATGGAGGCCCGGCGGCGGAACGATCTTTCCGTCCGGCATGCGCCGGTAGCCCACGGCTTCACCCGGCTTCGGATCAACGCACCGCGCGAGGCCAAGGCCGAGCGGCGCCGCGATCTGTCGTGCAGCGCCGTCGCGAAGGGCTTTCCATAAAGCTTCTCGGCGAGCACGGCGAGGAGGAAGTACCCCGTATTCGAGTACACGTACGTCGTACCCGGAGGGTTCGCCGGCGTCGTTCGGTTCACCATCCCGAGCATCTGCTCGACGGAGGTGTTTTCGAGGGACCGCGCCGGATCGCGGAAGTCGTTCGGAAGTCCCGAGGTGTGATTGAGGATCTGCTCGATAGGGAGCGAGGCGTATTCCTGCCTCAGGCCCGGAAGGTGCCTGCCGATCGGATCGCTCAGCGACACGCGGCCGCGATCGACCTGCTTGAGCACCATCGCCGCGGTGAACGGCTTCGATACCGACGCGATCGGGTAGGTCGTCGAGGCGCCGGAAAAAGGTTCAGACACCTAGTCTGCCCGGAGAGCGTCTGACGGCTGAATCGAGGACGCTTTGCGCGCCGGCACCCACCCCGCGAAGAGCGCGGTCAACGCGAGCAGGAGGGCTGGGGGCAGCATGACCGCTGGATCGAAGCGTTCGGTGAACGGAAAATTCGCGTGCAGGCCGATCAGCAGGGGCACGCCGAGGACCGCGCCGACGGCGAGGCCCACGCCAGCCAGCCGCAGCGCCTGTCCGAGGACCATCCGGACGATGTCGCCGGATCGCGCGCCGAGTGCGACGCGGATACCGAACTCGTTGGTGCGCAGGGCGACAAAGAACGCGATGACGCTGTAGACGCCGCTGATCGCGAGCAGCAGCGCCACGACGCCGAGGCCGCCTGCGGTCCGCGCGATCATCCGCAGCGGCTCGTTGTCTTCGACGTAGTAGTCCTCGAGCGTGCGCACAGCCAGCGCGGGCAGCTCCGGATCGAGATCCGCGAGGGTGCGGCGGACTGCATCCACATCTGGACCGCGTTGTCCGCGCTGAGCCACGCCGCGATGTAGTCGGGCGACGTGCCGAGCGGCAGATACATCGTCGGGTCCTCGCCCATTGGGCCGCCCAACCCGGCAGGCTGTGACGCGACACCGACAATGGTGACGTGCCGAGGCGCCGCGTCCTCCTCGCGTGGGAACGAGATGCGCAGCGGCCTACCCACCACGGGCTCCGTGAGCGCGAAACGCGTGATGAACGCCTCGTTGACCACCACCACCGCCGTCGTCGCGGCGGCGTCGGCCCTCGTCAGTGCCCGTCCACGAAGCAGGCGCAGACCTGATATGTCGAAAAAGTCGCCCGCGAAGCTGACAGCGTTGGTGAACTGTCCGGCGTCGGGCGGATCGCCGGAGCGCCACACGCGCACGGTGCCGCTCGAAGACGGGCCGCTGCTGGTG
>JACDDJ010000405.1 GCA_013817065.1 Acidobacteriota bacterium | reverse complement strand
TCTATCACCTCACGTTCATCGACGACCTGGTCGAGGGATTTCGCCTGTGCGCGGAAGTGCCGGGTGTCGGCGGCCGGACCTATATCCTGGCCGGCGGTGAAGTCACGACGCTCGAGGAGCTGATCGCGCTGATCGCGCAGGAAGCGCAGGTCGCGCCGCCGGCCTTGCGGCTGCCCGTCTGGCCGTTCTGGATTGCGGGCGCGGCGTGCGAGGCAATCTGTGCACCGCTCGGCATCGAGCCGCCGATCTACCGGCGGCGCGTCGACTTCTTCACGAAGAGCCGGGCGTTCGACATCAGCCGCGCCCGCGCCGAGCTGGGCTACGCGCCGCAGGTCACTCTGCGAGAGGGCATTCGGCGAACGCTGGCGTGGTATCGCCAGGCGGGGTGGATCCAGAATGGAAGATGGTAAATGGTAGATGGTAAAGAGCTGCGGCTTCGGCGGAGTTGCCAATAGTCCAACACTTTTCCATCTACCATCTTCCATCTACCATGTCGGCGCCTTCCAAGTACTAGCGCCAGCGAGTCAGGGCGCTATCATAGGCTCCGAAGCGTCCCTTCGAATCGAATGACCAATATCCCGCGCGCGCAGGACCAGCTGTTCGACACGACTCAGAGCGCCAGGCAGAAATATGCCTCGCTCGTCGTCGGACGTCCGGGTTGGGGCGCACTGATCAAACACGAAGCGATCACACTACTCGCGCAGAACGTGCCGGGCGCGCTTGGGTTCGCGCTTCGAAAAACGTTCTACCCATCGCTCCTCGCCGCCTGCGGCCGCAATGTCGTGTTCGGGCAGAATGTCGTCCTGCGTCACCCAGGCAAGATTCGTATCGGTGACAACGTTGTGATCGACGACAACTGTCTGCTCGATGCGAAGGGGGACACGAACACGGGCATCGCGATCGGCAGCGGCGTCTTCATCGGGCGCAACACCATCCTGTCGTGCAAGAACGGCGACATCGCGATCGAGGACGGCGCGAATATCGGTTTCAACTGCGAAGTGTTTTCCGCCAGCCGTGTGCGCGTCGGTGCCGGAACGCTCCTCGCTGCGTACTGCTATCTGATCGGCGGCGATCATGACTTCAGCGATCCCGACGTCTCGGTGCTGGACCAGGTTCGACGGTCGGCCGGGATCGACGTTGGAACTGGCGCGTGGCTTGGCGCCGGCGCCAAGATACTCGACGGAGTGACGCTCGGTAATGGATCCGTCGTTGGTGCTGGCGCAGTTGTGAGGCATTCCGTTGCCGACGGGGAGATCGCCGTGGGGATTCCTGCCCGCGTTGTCGGTCAGCGTGGGCAGGCAGGTGCGCCGCGCGGAGCCGTCCAGTCATGAAGGACGCGGCGGCCGGGATGCCGAGGAAGCTGAACGTTCTGCAGGTGTGCGACCACCTTGGATGGGAAGGGTCGCGGATGCACGGCGTCAAGCGGCTCTTCGCCTGGATGATCCCGCGCTTCGACAAGTCACGGTTCACCGTTTCTCTCGTCAGCCTGCGCAAGAAGGACCTTTCGGAAGAGACGCTCGAGTCGTTCGGCGTCGACATCACGTATCTCCACAAGTCGAAGTTCGATCCGGCGACGCTCCCGGCGCTGCTGAAAGTCATCGACCGCAAGCAGATCGACATCCTCCACCTGCATGGATACGGCGCGACGACGTTTGGTCGGCTGGCGGGCAAGATGCGGCGTATTCCGACGATCCTGCACGAGCACGCGAACCTGACCGATACGCCGTGGTTTCAGAAGATCGCGGACCGCGCGCTGGCGCCGTCTACCGACATTGCGATCGCGGTCTCGAAGAGCACTGCGGATTTCGTCATCAACGCGCGCCAGATGCCGGCGCGCCGCGTCAAGACGGTGTATCTCGGTGTGCCGCTGGACGAGTTCAGCCGCAGCCGCACCGCTGCGGAAGTCGCAAGCGCGCGCCGCGAGCTTGGGATCCGCGATGGCGAGGCGGTAGTCGGCACGGTGACGCGGCTGCACGAGTCGAAAGGTAATTCGTACCTCGTGGAGGCGGCCGCGCTCGTCCTGAAAGAACGACCCCACGCGAAGTTCTTCCTGGTTGGCGAAGGACCGCTGCTCCCCGATCTGCAGGCGCAGGCACAAGCGCTCGGTCTCGACGACCGCTTCGTCTTTCACGGTTTCGCGCGTGACGTCGCGGCTGTCGTGTCGGCCTTCGATCTCAGCGTCTTTCCATCGCTCTGGGAAGGGACGCCGCTCACGGTCTTCGAGGCGCTGGCGATGGGCAAGACGATCCTCGCGACGGACGCCGACGGACTCCTCGACGTGCTGACCGACGATCGCGACGCGATGATCGTCCCGAAGCGAAACGCGCGGGCGCTCGCGGACGGCATCGTTCGGCTGCTGGACGACCCGGCGCTGCGGGCGCGGCTCGGTGCCGAAGCCGCCCGGACGGCGTTGCAGTACGACATCGCGACGTTCGTCCGCAAGATGGAGCGGCTCTACGAGATCCTGCACCGTGTGTCGCGTGCGACAGGGCGACGCGGCGCGATCGAGGAGGATCTCTCATTTCTCGAGACGCGAGTGCCGGATGGCCGTTGAGGTAGGAACGGACGCGACCGCCACCACGACCACGTCCGGACGGGCCGGCGCGATCCTCGCCCTCATCATGCTCTGCGTCTACGGTGGCCTCGCCGTCAGCGTCGACTTTCCCCGCGCGGCGATCGGCATTCAGAGCGACGAAGCGACCTATTACATGATGGGGCACAGCCTCGCCGAGGACGGCGATCTGACCTATCGCCGCAACGACCTAGAGCGTGTCTGGAAAGAGTTCCCATCAGGTCCAGCCGGTCTTTTTCTGAAGCGCGGCCGCGACGTGATCGACGCCGGCACTATGCTGCGCCCGCCGTTTGCGTGGTACCAGACGCAGGCGGATCCGGATCCCACTCGATTTTTCTACGGCAAGTCGTTCATCTATCCATTGTTCGCAGCGCCGTTTGTGAAAGTCTTCGGCACGAACGGGTTTCTCGTCTTTCACGCACTCATGCTCGCAGGTGTGGCGTGGTGCGCGTTCCTGTTCCTGCATGCGCGGGCGCCAGCGACGCCGTCCGCAGTCATCGCCGGTGCCTTCGTGATGGCGACAGTCGTGCCCGTCTACTACGTCTGGATCACGCCCGAACTGTTCAATTTCGCGCTCGGGTTCTTCGCCTACTTCTGCTGGCTCTATAAAGAGGTGGCCGAGCGCGAACGCATGCCGCGCGCGCTGCAGTGGCTCGCGGATAGCCGCGGCGATCTGTTCGCGGCGGCGCTGCTTGGCATCGCGACCTTCTCGAAGCCCTCGAACGCCCTGCTCTTCGTTCCGCTAGCACTCTGGTATCTGTGGAACCGCCGTGCCGTCCGGCTGGTTGCGACGAGCGTCGTCTTCGTCGTCTTTGCGGCCGGCTTGTTCGGCATCAACGCTGCGATCTCAGGCGATTGGAACTACCAGGGCGGTGACCGTCGTACCTACGCCTGGGAATTCCCGTTTCAGACGCCGGCGTCCTCGTTCGACAGCGCGGGCATGCCGATGGCCCGCAACGACGCGCAGGGCGAGGTGATCCTCCAGGAGTCGGTGTTCTGGATCAACCTGACGAACAATTTGAAGTGGTACTTCATCGGCCGCTACTCGGGGCTCGTCGCCTACTTCTTCCCGGCGGTCTTCGCCCTCATCCTCTTTTTCGCCGGCGCCCGCCATCGTCCTGGCTGGCAGTGGCTCGTGCTGCTGGGCGCCGCCGCGCACATCCTGCTCTTCGTGATCTCGCTGCCGTACACCTGGTTCGGAGGGGGAGGATCGGTCGGAAATCGCTACTTCATGGGGGTGTATGGGACGTTCCTGTTCCTGCTGCCGCCAGTCTCGTCCCTCCCAGTCACGATGGTGCCGTGGATCATCGGCGGCATCTTCATGGCGAAGCTGGTGCTGACGCCGTTCACGACGTCGTTCTCCCCTGGCAGCTACGCCGATGCCGGCCCGCTGCGCATCCTGCCGGTCGAACTGTCCAATCTGAACGATCTACCGATTCTCACCGAGCGAAACGCTCGCGTCGGCTGGTTCGGCGACGATCCTGGCCGCCAGGCCGGCACCGACGATCCAGGGTTCCAGATCTACTTCCTCGACAAGAACGCGTTCCGTGAGGAGGACAAGAGTTTCTGGACCCGAGGCGAGTCGCGTGCCGAATTCCTCGTCAAGACTGACCGGCCGATGAAGCGGATCATCTTTAATCTTTCAGCAGGTGCTGCAGCGACGAACGTGCGTGTGAAGCTCGAGGGACGATCACAAGACGTCGAGCTCGCCGCCGGCGAAACGCGCCAGATCATGTTCGCACTGGGTGACGGCTTCCCCTACATGGACAAGGACGACAACAAGCCGAGATTCGTCTGGAATGCGTCAGTGTCGAGCCGCGCCGGCTTCGTGCCACTGTTTGCTGGTGATGGTGACGACACCAGGTTCCTCGGCGTACGGGTGAAGCCGCGGCTGGTTGAGTAGGGCCACAGAAAACAACACACGCCACAGAAGGGACGCAGAAGAACACAGAAGAAACACAGCGGCTGCGGTCCTTCTAGGGGATCGTGTAAATCCTCTCGACTGCCGCGACCTCCTCGGCCTTCTGCTCCTCGCTCCAACCGAGTTCTGTGGCGGCCGCGGTGGCGCACGCGGCGAGGACGTCCTGGCCGGGGTGGCCGGTGGCGCCGATGGCGAGGCGGCGGACGATGATGTCGGACAGGTGCAGCGCCATTTCTTCGCGGACGACGTGAGCCACTTCAGCGGCGGTGGCGGCGGGATGTGAGCCGAGCGGGAGGCGCAGCTCGGGACGCGCGATCATCAGGCGGATGATCTCGGCGGATCGTTCGGCGTAGAGAGCCGAGAGCCTCTGTAGAACCGCTGGTGAGAGATCCAGTCCACTCCGGCGGGCCGTTTCGATGGCGAGCCCCTCGTGATCCGCGAGACCGGCGCCCGGCAGGACGGTTGACGCGGTCCGCGAACTGCGGAGTCGGCGTCCCAGCACTGAGCTTGCGACACT
>JACDDJ010000404.1 GCA_013817065.1 Acidobacteriota bacterium | reverse complement strand
TCGAAGGTGCCGCCGCCGAGGTCATAGACGGCGATCGTCTCGTCCTTCTTCTTGTCGAGTCCATAGGCGAGCGCCGCGGCGGTCGGCTCGTTGACGATCCGCATGACCTCGAGCCCGGCGATCTGGCCGGCGTCCTTCGTCGCCTGGCGCTGCGCGTCATTGAAGTAGGCCGGCACGGTGATGACCGCCTTCGTCACGGTCGAGCCGAGATACTCCTCTGCCGCCTGCTTCAGCTTCTGCAGGACCATCGCGGAAACTTCGGGAGGCGAGTACGGCTTGCCCGCCGCGGTGATGCGGACGTCGCCATTGCTGGCACGCTCCACCACGTACGGGACCATCTTCATCTCTTCCGACACTTCATCGAACTTGCGGCCCATGAAACGCTTGATCGAGAAAATGGTGTTCTCGGGATTGGTCACGGCCTGCCGCTTCGCCACCTGCCCGACGAGACGCTCGCCGGACTTGG
The DNA here is from genome assembly GCA_013817065.1 of Acidobacteriota bacterium. Classification (GTDB taxonomy): domain Bacteria; phylum Acidobacteriota; class Vicinamibacteria; order Vicinamibacterales; family 2-12-FULL-66-21; genus JACDCA01. The sequence goes on along the minus strand of JACDDJ010000404.1, from coordinate 4,563 downwards.
TGAACCCCACTACTGACGGCGTGATGCGGCTGCCCTCCGGATTGGTGATCACCACCGGCTCACCGCCCTCCATCACTGCCACGACCGAGTTAGTGGTGCCCAGGTCGATACCGATAATCTTGGACATTCTTGAATACCTCGCGACCGCTCCCGTAGTTGGTTGCGGCAATCTTTATAACGACAACAGCATAAAATGTGCGCGTCGTCATGTCAATGACTCCCCGCAAAATATCCTTGTAGGTGGTGTATACTGCAGGTTGCCAGCCTGCCTCAGCGGATTTGCCGCTGTGCGGGGGAGCTTGCCCACTCCCCAACCGAGGTTCACCTATGGTCCGCCCACTTGTCTCCTCGAGGGCGTTCTGCTCCGCCACACCTCTCATCCTTGCGTTCGCGTTGGTGTCGCCGCCATTGCTCGGCGCCCAGGAGGTGCCGTTCACAGCTGTCGAGGCACCCGCGCCGGCGCACATTGCGTTTGTCGATGGCGTCGCCATCCTCGAACGCGACGGCGAGACCGACGATGCCCCACTGAGCATGCCCTTGCTGGCGGGCGATCGCGTGCGTACGCGGGGTGGCCGCGTCGAGATCCTCTTCGCTGACGGCGCTACTCTTCACCTCGATCACAACACCGTCATCGACCTTCAGTCAGACGAACTGATTCGATTGCTCGAGGGCCGCATCCGGCTGTCGATACCGGGTCCGCAGCGCGAGGTCGGCTACCGGATCGATGGTCCTCATGGCTGGGCGCTCATTGACGAGCCCGGCGAGTACCGGATCGGGCTGATGAACGGACCGGGCGGCAGCGAGTTGGAACTCGCGGTCCTGCGCGGACGCGCTGAACTGGCAAACGACGGCGGCCGAACACCGCTGCGTGCTGGTGAACGGGCGTTCGTGCGTGCCTCGGCCGCGCCCTCCTACGCGTTCGTTGCGAACTCGGCTGCACTCGACGCGTTCGACCGCTGGTCCGAACTGCGCCGCAACGAGCGGCTTGGTGCGTCGGCGCAGTATCTGCCCGACGAAGCGCGCCCGTATGCCGCGGCCCTGGATCGCGACGGCTACTGGCGCGACGAACCCACCTACGGCCGCGTGTGGTACCCGCGCGTTGACGCCGACTGGCGTCCGTACTACCGCGGACGCTGGGCCAACCTGCGACCCTACGGCTGGACCTGGATCGGCCACGACCGCTGGGGATGGCCGACTCACCACTATGGGCGCTGGGGCTTCGGCGGCGCCGGCTGGTTCTGGATCCCCGGCCGTTCGTGGGGCGCGGCGTGGGTCTCATGGGCGTCCGCTCCGGGCTATGTGAGCTGGTGCCCGCTCGGCTGGAACAACAGACCGGTATTTCAGATCACCGTCAACGCCGGCTATGGTTACAACCCGTGGCGCGCATGGACGGTCCTGCCGTACCGCTCCTTCGGCCGCGGCTACGTTCACCGCAACGTCGTGCGGATCGACCACCTGGACGTGCGGACACGCGGATCGTTCCGCGTCGCAGAGCGCGCCCCGATTCCGCACGGTTATGTCGGCCCGCGGGCGACCACAGCCATCCGCACGGCCGGCGCAAATGGCGGACGCCGTCCATCGTCGCCCGTCTACTCGAATCTGCCGGCGGATCAGGGTCGGATGCGAACCGAGGGATCCCGAATCCAGGTGCCGACTAGCAGCTCCGGGAGTCGCCGAGCGGAGAGCGCTACTCCGGTCAGTCCCGGCGCCCGCGAGCGGACTCTGCCCGGGCGTCCGGCGACACGCGCGACGCGTCCCGGCGACAGTTCAGCAGGCGGCGCCGTCGTCTTCCGCGGACAGCCGCAAGAGGATCGGCCGAACGATGGACGCCGGGTGGCGCCGGGCTATAACGGCGATCGGGGCGATCGCGCAACGCCGGGGACGCGGAGTTCCGAGCGAGCGCCAGAGCGCGCGCCGGAGCGAGCACCAGAGCGCCTGGATCGCAGCCGTTCGGTGGAGGGTGCACGGCCATCGCCGCGACAGACGCCAGGCTATGGCACTGAACGCGCTCCCTCCACGAGAGGAATCGAACGTACGCCGTCCAGCGGTGATGCAGCGCCTCTGCGACGAGCCGCTCCCCGAAACGAATCACAGCCGGCAACGGCCGGGCCGCGTGGCGCGCCAGACCCACAGCCGCGCCGAGGTGGAGCCGAGAGGCCGTCCGCGGGGTCCGATGAGAGAAGAGCTCCAGCGGGGGCGGCTCCTGCGGCCGCACAGCCGTCAGCCTCCCCCCGTTCTGGTGGCGATCGACCCGCCGGCGCAACCCCTGGTGCACGTCCCCGTCCGTCGGGCGGCGGCGGCGGGCAAGGTGGAGCGCCGGTGAGACGAGCCGGCGGGGGCCGAACGGAAGGACAATAAGCGAATGGCAAGAGTCGTAGTCCGCGTCGCGCGCAGCGCCGGCATCGCGGTGCTTTTCATTATTGCGGCGGGGCTCGGGGTGGCGAGCGGCGTCACGTTCGCGTATTCAGGCGACATGCCGAGGATCTCGGAGCTGGATGACTACGCGCCGAGCACGATTACGCGGATTCACGGCGCCGGCGGCGAAGTGCTCGGCGAGTTCGCGATTCAGCGCCGGGAAGTCATCCCCTACGAAGCGATCTCCCTCAAGCTCCGCCAGGCGATCCTTGCCGCGGAAGACGATGAGTTCGAAGAGCACTTCGGCCTGAGCATCCCTCGAATCATCGTCACGCTCGGCAAAGACATCGTGGCGCGGCGCAAGGCGGGCGGCGCCAGCACGCTCACCCAGCAGCTGGCGCGGAAGCTGTTCCTCACCGACGAGAAGACCTGGGAGCGCAAGATTCGCGAGGCGATGCTGGCGATCCAGATCGAGAAGCGCTACACCAAGCGCGAGATCTTCACGCTGTACGCCAACCAGATGTACTTCGGGCACGGCGTGTATGGCGTAGAGGCGGCGTCCCGTCTCTACTTCGGCAAGTCGGCCCAGGACGTGGAGCTCGAGGAGGCGGCGATGATCGCTGGCATCCTGCAAAGCAATGTCCGGCAGAGCCCTTTCGTGAACATGGAAGCGGCGACACGCCGCCGCAACTACACGCTGAATCGGATGGCGGAGGTCGGCTACATCACGCCGGAGACGGCGGACGTGGCGAAGAAGAAACCGATCGTGACCGCCGGTGAGCCGTCGGCGTATCAGTCGATCGCGCCGTACTTCCTTGAAGAAGTCCGGAAGGAACTCGAGCAGCGCTACGGCGCCAAGCAGCTCTACGAGAACGGACTTGCGATCCAGACCGGTCTCAACTACAAGCTGCAGACCGCCGCAAACCATGCGCTGGAGGAGGGGCTCAGGCGCATCGACAAGACGCGCGGCTGGCGCAAACCCGCACGCAACGTGGTGAAGGACGGCCACAGGGTCGAGGCGTTCCGTCACGCCCGATGGGATCGCCCGATGCGCACTGGCGACATCATCCCGGCCGTCGTAACGGCCGTCGATGCCGCATCCGTAAAGGCGCGAGCCGGCGTCCTGACACTGACGATCGACCGCAAAGGGTTCGCATGGACCCGCAAGACGACGGGGGCTCAGGTGGCCAGCGTCGGAGACCTGATCGAGGCGAAGGTTGCAACGGTCGCCGAGGATGGGAAAACCGGAACCGCGAGCATCGAACAGCCGCCCGCACTCGAAGGCGCCGTGCTGGCGCTCGACAATCGCACCGGCCAGATCCGGGCGATGATCGGCGGGCACAGCTTCGAGCGAAGTAAGTTCAATCGCGCCACGCAGGCGTATCGGCAGGTCGGCTCGGCGTTCAAGCCGATCGTCTACACCGCCGCCATCGACCGCGGCTACACACCCGCGTCGGTGATCATGGACACGCCCGCGAGCTTCCCTGCCGGGCCCAATCAGCCGGTCTACTCGCCGATGAACTACGACCGCGAGTTTACCGGCCCGATCACGCTGCGCCGCGCCCTCGAGCAGTCGCGCAACGTGCCTGCCGTCCGCATGATGAACCAGCTTGGCGCCAAGCAGGTCATCATGTTCGCGCGCCGGCTGGGCCTCGAATCACCCATCCCGCCGTACCTGCCCGTCGCGCTCGGCGCGGCCGAGGCGACCGTGATGGAGATGACCAGCGCCTACGCGGTATTTCCCAACCAGGGCGTCCGCATGAAGCCGTATGCGATCCAGAAGGTGACCGACCGCGCCGGCAACGTGCTCGAGGAAAACCGTCCCGAGCCAAAGGACGCGATCCGTGCCGACACGGCATACGTCATGACCAACCTTCTTCGCGGCGTCGTGTTACGTGGCACGGCGGCGAAGGCCAACGAGCTGAATTGGCCGGTCGGCGGCAAGACCGGGACGACCAACGACTACACCGATGCCTGGTTCATCGGCTTCGACCCCGACATCACCATCGCGGTCTGGCTCGGCATGGACCAGAAGAAGCCGATCGGCAACAACATGACCGGCACCACCGCGGCGCTGCCGATCTGGATCAACATCATGAAGGCGTGGATCGGCGACCGCAAGGACGCACCGCGGTTCGAACCGCCCGGCAACATCGTCTTCATGACCGTCGACAAGGGCACCGGCGACATTACGACAGAGGGCACACC
>JACDDJ010000403.1 GCA_013817065.1 Acidobacteriota bacterium | reverse complement strand
AGCGCGAGGAGACGAAGCATCCGAAGCTCCTGTCGACGCGAGCCCGCGGGTGCCTGGTCAACTTTCAGCCATGCGCCGCGGATAGTTTGGGGGCAGCGGTTGAATACCGAGCGGGAGCATACATCCCCGCGTCGAAGGTTTCAAACCCGCAGGTCCTGTCGGCGCTGAGGAGTCGAGGCGATGCGCCCGGTGACTCTGAAAGAGGACGATCGTGCAAGAAACAAGATCTGACCCCCCTAGCGCGCGTGCTCGAGTAGCAACCCTACAGCCGTGCCTCGCTTGAATCCCTTCCAGTAGGTATGCGTCGCGGTCGGCTTGCCATCCCGATCGATTGAGAACACCCCGTCCTTGCCGTGCGGCACGACATTGAAGAACTCCTGCATGGCGGCGTCGTCCTTGAGGTGCAGACCGAAATACGCAGTCGCAAAGTGCTGGAGGACATTGTTCATGCGGGTCGTGTCCCAGACCGGATCGGCGTAGTGAGTAAAGGGGGACGCGCGTGACGAGGCGGGATCGGTCATCACCTCCGCGGGTGCTGGATAGGGCGCGGCGGCGTTGTGGCCGGCGTTGACGAACGTCAGCAGATAGCGATCGGTGTTGACCGCCCCTTGGTAGAGCGCCCGTGTGCCCTTGTCGTAGCCAGAGACCTCGTCCGCGCTCCCGGCCACAAAGAGCACCGGGGTCTTGATCCCCTTCAACCCCTCGGCGTCCCAGTAACCGCTCTGCATCCCCCACGGTCCGATCGCAATCGCGGCTCTGATCCGTGGATCGATCGATGCCCGATACGCCGCATTCGATGCCGCGCGTTCGGCGAGCAGGCGGTTGGGAGGTGCGGTCGGCGCCGCGACACTGGCATCGCGGAAGCCACCACCGATGGCGTTCACGACGCCGTATCCGCCCATCGAGTAGCCGACCAGGCCGGCGCGTGAGGCATCGACGAGTCCGGCAAGAAAGCTCCCGGATCCCGTTTTGCCAAGACGATCGATCTCGTTCAACACGAATAGCTGATCGAAGGAACGATTGTAGAGCGTGCTGGCAAAGGCCTTCTGGTCGTCGTAGGTGCTGTCCTTGTGATCGATCGACACCGTGACGAATCCTTTGCTCGCGAGATTTTCGCCAAGGTGAGAAAGGAGGTATCGATTGCCCGGATATCCGTGCGAGATGACGACAAGCGGACAGGCTGCCGCCCTGGCGGGCTCCGCGTCGCGCACTGCACGGCCGCGAATAGTCGTCCTGATCGCAGGATCGCGCGTGATCGTCCGATAGTCAGTGCCGGCCGACTGGCCCGCCGAGAGCTTCGCCGGGTACCAGATCTCGAGCGTCAGTGTGCGATCGTATCGCGCTGTCGGTCCGCCTTCCTTCGTGTTGAGAATATCCGGGCGGTCCCTGTCGGTGACCTCGATCGTCCTGACCCCGATGGCGTGTGTGCCGAAGGCGGCCAACTCCGGCGCCGCAGGCGTGACGACATCGATTCGGGTCTGTCCGGCAATGAAGCCAATGGTTGCGGTCAGCAGGACCGAACAGACGAATAGGCCTCTCATGTAATCTCCGGGATGATGGTTGAGCGACCGACCGGCAGACACTGCCGAGCATCGCGAACTATGGCAGATGATTGATCGAACTGGCGATGGCGGCGGCGCCGAAGCCGTTGTCGATGTTCACGACCGAGATCCCGCTGGCGCAGCTGTTCAACATGGCGAGCAGGGCAGTGACCCCGCCAAAGCTGGCCCCGTACCCGACGCTGGTCGGCACGGCAATCACGGGCACATCCACCAGGCCACCGATGACGCTTGGCAACGCCCCTTCCATCCCGGCAACAACGACGATGACGCGGGCGGCCGTGAGGCGATCGTGGACGGCCAGCAGTCTGTGTAGCCCGGCCACTCCGACGTCGTACAGCCGCTCGACACGGTTGCCCATGATTTCGAGGGACACAGCCGCCTCCTCAGCCACTGGCAGATCGGAAGTCCCGGCTGCTGCAAGCACTACCGTGCCTCGTCCGGGCGGTGGCTCGGTCACCTGCAGTGTAATTGTCCGTCCGAGCTCATGAAATTGGGCGTCCGGAACCACAGCCGCGACTGCCAAGAACCCCTCCGGCGAGGTTCGCGTCACGAGCAGGTTTTGCCCCGAATGGACGATTCGCTCGGAAATAGCGGCAATCTGCGGGGGAGTTTTGCCCTGGCCGAAGACAACCTCCGGAAACCCCTGGCGAATGCTGCGGTGATGGTCGACGCGGGCGAACCCCAGGTCCTCAAAGGCGCCGTGGCGCAGAAATTGAAGGAGCCGGGCCTGGGCAGCCTCAGGCGTTACTCCACCCGCGTGAACCGCCTCGAGAAGGGCCCGAAGTTCTGGTCGGGTCATCGCGACAAGTCCTTGACTCGCATTGACTTCAGGCCGAGCTGGGCGATAAAATATTCGATTGTGCCGTGTGACGGATTCATCTTCCTATGACGCCGACTGAGACACTGATACTCGTTCTTTACTTCTTCGTGCTCAGCATCCTGGCCATTTATGGCTGGCACCGCTACTACCTTGTTTATCTTTACATGAAGAAGAAGGACAAGGCGCCGTTGCCATTGCCGCCGCTGCCGGCCGATCAACTGCCACGCGTCACGGTCCAGCTTCCCATCTTCAATGAGATGTATGTGGTGGACCGCCTCATCGGTGCGGTCTGCGAGCTCGACTACCCGACGGATCTGCTCGAGATCCAGGTGCTCGACGACTCGACCGACGAAACCACCGAGATCGCCGAACTGGCGGTGCGCCGGTTTGTCGCCAAGGGCTTCGACATCAAGTACCTGCACCGGGTCGACCGCACCGGCTACAAGGCCGGGGCGCTCGAAGCCGGTCTCACCGAGGCGTCCGGCCAGTTCATCGCCATTTTCGACGCCGACTTCATTCCGCCGACCGATTTCCTGCTCAAGACGCTGCCGCACTTCGCGACCGACCCGAAGATCGGCATGGTGCAGGCCCGATGGGGCCACATCAACCAGGACTATTCGCTGCTGACGAAGATCCAGTCGATTCTGCTCGACGCCCACTTCGTGCTCGAGCACGGCTCGCGTAATCGCGCCGGCTGCTTCTTTAATTTCAACGGCACGGCCGGGATCTGGCGTCGCGAGGTCATCCCCGACGCCGGTGGCTGGCAGCACGACACCCTGACCGAGGACCTCGATCTGAGCTACCGGGCGCAGCTGCGAGGCTGGCGGTTCGTGTTCCTGCCGGACCTGGTCGCGCCCGCGGAAGTACCGGTCGAAATGAACTCCTTCAAGTCGCAGCAGCACCGCTGGGCGAAGGGCTCGATCCAGACCTGCATGAAGCTCCTGCCCAGGATCCTGCGCTCTGACCTGCCCCTCGGCGTCAAGGCGGAAGCGTTCTTTCACCTGTCGGCGAACTTCAACTATCTGCTGATGTCGGTGCTGTCGATCCTGATGTTCCCATCCATGTACGTGCGCTACAGCATGGGTTGGACCGAAATGATGCTGATCGACATCCCGCTGTTTGCGGCCGCCACGCTGTCGTTCTGCAGATTCTATCTGGTGTCGCAGCGGGAACTGTACCCGGACTGGAAGGCCCGGTTGAAGTACCTGCCGTTCCTGATGTCGGTCGGCATCGGGCTGTGTGTGAACAATACCCGAGCGGTGATCGAAGCCATGCTCGGCAAGCAGACCGAGTTCGCACGCACGCCGAAGTACGGCATCGAGCGGGACAGCGACGAATGGGCCGGCAAGAAGTATCACCAGTCGGTCGGGATCCAGCCGATCGTCGAACTGGCGCTCGGCCTGTACTTCACTGTGACCGTGTTCTACGCGCTCGCCAACGGCATCTACGGCACGGTGCCGTTCCTGATGCTGTTCCAGGTCGGGTTCCTTTACACCGGGCTTCTGTCGATCTTCCAGCAATTCACGGGTGAGAACGTGATGTCGCCGGAAGTGGCGAAGTAGCGGCGGCTCACAGTTCATTCATGTCCACTGAAGCGAAGCCGAAGGCCGGCCTCGAAGACGTCGTCGCCGCCACGTCAGCCATCTGTTACCTCGATGGCGATCGTGGCGTGCTCGCCTATTACGGTTACGACATCCACGATCTCGCCCGCGGCGCGTCGTTCGAAGAGGTCTGCTACCTGCTGTGGCACGGCCGGATGCCGAACCGGGCCGAGCTCGGCGATCTCCAGTCGCAACTGGCGGCCGAGCGTCCGTTGTCAGAGGCCATCCTTCGGCTGATGAAACAACTCCCGGCCAACGACGGGATGGACGTGCTGCGGACCCTGGTCTCGGCACTCGGTCAGTACGATCGGCAGTCGAATGACGACTCGCCGGCGGCGCATTACCGCAAGGCCGTCCGCCTCACGGCGCAGATCGCCTCGATCGTCGCGACCTACGGGCGGATGAAGGCCGGTGGGGGACCGATTCAGCCCGATCCGGCGCTCGGGCACGCGGCGAATTTTCTCTACATGCTGACCGGCGAGCGACCGAATGCGCTCGCGACCCGCGCGTTCGATATCGCACTGGTTCTTCATGCGGATCACGAGCTGAACGCGTCGACGTTCGCCGCCCGCGTTGCGGCCGCGACGCTGACCGACCTGTATTCGGCCACCGTCGGCGCCATCGGCGCGCTGAAGGGACCGCTGCACGGCGGCGCTAACGCTGATGTCATGCGGCTGCTGATCGAGATCGGGCAGGACGCCCCGGCCGAGAAGATCGACGACGCCATACGCGGCAAGCTCGCCCGCAAGGTGAAGATCCCGGGCTTCGGCCACCGGGTGTATCGCACCGAAGACCCGCGGGCAACCCACCTGCGCCGCATGTCGAAGGAACTCGGCGAGAAGGCCGGGAACACTCGCTGGTTCGACATGTCGCGCCGCATCGAGGCGCTCGTGACCGGCGAGAAGAAGCTGTACCCCAACGTGGACTTCTACTCGGCGTCCACGTATTACACCCTCGGCATCGACATCGACCTGTTCACACCGATCTTCGCCGTGAGTCGCGTCTCGGGTTGGACCGCGCATTGCCTCGAGCAGTACGCCAATAACCGCCTGATCCGGCC
>JACDDJ010000402.1 GCA_013817065.1 Acidobacteriota bacterium | reverse complement strand
GGCGAGCGGGATCCCGCCGCAGGCGCACCCAGCCAGCCGCTCCGGACCCCGGCCCTGCGCGAGGGCCAGCGAAGCCAGCCCGAGTCGAAGGGGCGGGCGTCGAACCACGCCGTCCGGCTCAGGCAGACGCTATCCATCCCGCGCGATTCGCTGCGCGAGATGGTGACGGGCTGGAGCTGGCTCGTGTTTCCCATCGTTCTCGCGCTCGCGGCCACGAACGAGGATCTGCTGCTGACGATGGCAAACGGGACGCCGGTGCTGCCGTCGACGGACCGTGTGATCGGGACCTTCCGGGGTCCGCTGAATGCGGTGCTCGTGTTCATCGTGCTCTTCGCGGGTGAGCTGGTCTGGCGCGAGCGGGACGCAAACATCCAGTCTCTTTCCGACGCGGCGCCGGTGCCGGACTGGGTGCCGTTCGCCGGGAAGCTGCTCGGCCTCTGGATCGTGATCGCCGCCCTGCACGCGCTGTTGATCCTCTCGGGCGTGATCGTCCAGGTGCGGCTCGGCTGGTACGACTTCGACCCGGCCCTCTACGTCCGGATCATGCTGGGGCTCCAGTTGATCGCCCCGCTGGCGTTCGCGCTCCTTGCGCTGTCGGTGCACGTGCTCGTGAATCACAAGCATGTCGGGCACGTGGTAGTGCTGCTGCTCGCCATTGCGGTGCCGACGCTCACGGCGCAGTTCGGTATCGAGCATCCGCTGCTGATCTACGGCTCGACACCCGCATGGGACTATTCGCCGATCAGCAGCTTCGGACCCTTCCTCGGGCCGGTGCTGTGGTTCGAGTTGTACTGGGCCGCGTGGACGCTGCTGCTCGCCATCGTGGCGCGGCTCTTCTGGGTCCGTGGTGTCGACCTGCGGCTCCGTGAGCGGGTGCGCGTCGCGCGGCGCCGCTTCACCGGGGCGGCCGCCGGCGGGTTCGCCGCCACCGCCGCGCTCGTCCTGGCCGTGGGCGGCTTCATCTTCTACAACACGAACGTCCTGAACGCATACCGCATCAGTGCCGAGCTCGTGGAGCGGCGCGCGGAGTACGAGCGGCGGTATCGGCGCTACGCCAAGGCCCCGCAGCCGGAGATGACCTCGGCGCGGCTTCACGTCGAGCTCTATCCGGACCGGGCCGAGGCGGACGTTCGCGGCGCATATCACCTCGTGAACCGGACGGCCGGACCCATCGACGCCGTGCACCTGGCGATGCCGTCGGAGACAGAGACGCGGGAGATCGTTTTCAACCGTCCGGCGGGCGCCACGCACGTGGATGATGACCTGGGCCACCGTGTCTACACGCTGGAGCAGCCGCTCCAGCCGGGCGATTCGCTGGAGGTGTCGTGGCAGGTGCGCTACGACCCGCGCGGCTTCCCCGCCACCGGCATCAGCACCGATGTCGTCAGCAACGGCAGCTTCATCCAGATGCACGGGTGGATGCCGGCCCTGGGCTATCAGTCGCGCCTGGAGCTCACGGAGCCGGAGCAGCGGAGGCGGCACGGGTTGCCTGAACGTCCCGATGTGGCGTCGCTCGGCGACGTCGAGGCGCGGAATGATGCGACCGGGATGGAGCGATTCGACGTGGAGGTCATCGTCGGCACCACCGCCGGGCAGACTGCCGTAGCGACCGGCGAGCTGCGGCGGGCGTGGACGGAGAACGGACGCAACTACTTTCACTACGCAACCGCGGCGCCGATCGGGCCCGGGTATGCGATTTTCTCGGCCGACTATGCCGTCAGCAGATCGCGCGCGGCGAACGTCGATATCGAGGTCGTCCATCACCCGGAGCACGCTCGACACGTGCCGCGCCTGATCCGGGGCATGGAGGTGTCGCTCGAGCAGTATACGAAGCGCTTCGGCGAGTATCCCTACAAGGTGCTGCGGATGGTCGAATACCCGGGCCCGGGGGCCGGCCTGCATGCGGCATCCGCCACCATCTGGTATCAGGAAATGTTCTCGCTGTTCGACGTGGCGAGGAACCGGCGCCAGGTGGACATGCCGTTCGCGATCACGGCGCACGAGGCGGCGCACCAGTTCCAGGTCGCGCCCGCGCGGGTCGAGGGGCGCGCGCTCCTGAGCGAGAGCTTCGCGTGGTACGCCGCAATGGGGGTTGTCGAGCAGGAGCTCGGCGCCGAGCATCTGCAGCGCTTCCTCGGCTTCATGCGCGAGGCCTACCTGGCGCCTCGCCCGCGTGCGGACGTGCCGCAGCTGCGCGCCTCCGACTGGTTCCTCGGCTACCGGAAGGGCCCCTTCGCGATGTACGCGCTGCGGGAGTACGTCGGGCAGGAGAAGGTGGACCTCGCATGGCGCCGGCTGTTCGACCGGTACCGCTCGCACCAGCCGCCGTTCGCGACCTCGCTCGATCTCTACCGCGAGTTCCAGGCCGTCACGCCGGAGTCACTCCAGTATCTGCTGCACGATCTCTTCGAGAAGAACACCTTCTGGGAGCTCGAGACCGAGCACGCCACCGCGCAACAGTCCGGCGATGGCACCTGGCGGGTGACGCTCGACGTGCAGGTGCGCAAGGTGGTGGTGGACGAGGAGGGCGTCGAGACGGAGGCGCCGATGGACGACCAGGTGCAGATCGGAGTCTTCGGGGAGGACGGCACGCCGCTGTACCTGCAGATGCACCGGGTGCGGCCGGGAAAGCAGACGGTGATCGTGACCGTGCCTGGCCGGCCTGTTCGTGCCGGCATCGACCCCAATCACCTGCTGATCGACATGACGATGGATGACAATGCGAAGCGGGTGGAGGTGGGTTCGACGTCTTCCACTTCGCTGGGTCGCCGATCCGCAGATCTCGCCGGACACATCCCAGGTCCCGTTGTCCGCGTCACGGTGGACGAGAAGGCCGACACCTGCAACACCCAGATCTGGATCGCGCAGAGCGACGGCACGGAGCCGCCGTGCGCGCTGACCGACGGCACGCGCGACGCGTCACCGCGCTGGTCGCAGGATGGCTGCCACCTGGCCTTCATCATCGACTGACCGTCCGATCCCGAACGAACTCGTTCGCCGACGGGCAATGCGGCACGGCGCCCTCCCCTATGTGTCGCGGATTCTGGCCAGATTCTGCTGCGGCGCCGCTTTACTCTCTCCGGTACGGCTGTTGCGTTCTGCGGCTCACTCATGGAAACCCTCATTCAGGATCTTCGCGGCGCGTGCCGCCAGTTCATCAAGGCCCGCGAGTTCTTTGGCGTGGCGGCCCTGACGCTCGCGCTCGGCATCGGTGCCAATACGGCGCTCTTCACGGCGATGACTGCGGCCCTGTTCAGCGCGGTGCCTGGCGTCGAGGACGCCGAGGGGCTCGTGTGGATTGCGCCGGTCCACCCGCAGACCTTTCACCCCCTTCGAGTCTCGCGATCGGACGCCGACCGCTACCACGGGGCACGTTCCTTCGCCGGTGTGTCCTTGGCGCTCGATCAATCCCTGGCCGTCGGCACCGGGGCAGCGCCCGAAATGATCCGGGCGGAGATCGTGTCCGGCAATTATTTCGAGCTGCTGCGCACGCGCTTGACGCTGGGCCGCGGGTTGACCGCCGACGACGATGTGCCGGGCGCGCCTGCCGTGGTGGTCATCGGCCACGATCTGTGGACGCGGCTGTTCGACGCGGACCCGGCCGTCGTCGGCCGGGCCATGCTTGTCAACCGGCAGGAGCACGCAATCGTGGGGGTCGCGCCGAAGGGCTTCGTCGGGGCGGAGCGTGAGGCGCGGCGATCGGTGTGGCTAACGGTTTCGCGGCTCCCCGTGCTGTTTCCGGCATGGAGAGGTAGTGCGAGCCGCGAAGAGCGGTCCTACCGCGCGGTGGCGCGACTGGCGCCAGGCGTGACCCGTGCGCAGGCAAACGCGGAAGTCGCCGCGATGTCGGCGCGAACGTTCGATGCCTCGGCAGGTCTGCCGCCCGGTGCACTCAAAGAGGTGGGCCCGCTGGTCGGAATCGCGCTCACCGTCACGGGCCTCGTACTGCTCATCGCGTGTACCAACGTCAGCAACCTGTTACTGGCGCGCGGCGTCGAACGTCGGCGCGAGATGGGCCTGCGGCGGGCACTCGGCGCGACGCGCGGCCGCGTGGTGCGGCAGCTGCTCACGGAAAGTCTGGCGCTTGCCGCCGTCGCCAGCGCTGGCGGTGTGCTGTTCGCCATGTGGACGCTCGACCTCCTGGTAGCCCGCATGCCCGATCTGCCGTTGGTGCCGCGCATCGACGGACGCGTTCTGCTGTTTGCCGGGGCCGCAGCGGCGGCCGTGTCGGTGATCACCGGATTGACGCCGGCGCTGGTGTCCACTCGCACCGGACTCGCAGCCGCTCTCCAGATCGGCGCGCCCGCTGGCGATCCCCGGCGGTCCCGGCTGCAGTCCGCGTTCATCGTGGCCCAGGTCGGGCTGTCACTCGTTCTCCTCGTCATGGCGGGCCTGTTTCTCAGAAGCCTCGACAAGGCCAACCGCGTCGACCTCGGCTTCGACACGCCTGCCCACGTGCTTGCCGCCACGTTCGACCTGGGACTGGAGCAGCCCGACGGGTCTCGCGCGGCGAAGCTGGAAGCCATTCTCGATCGCACGCGCGGGCTGCCGGGGGTGACCGCGGTGTCGCTGACGACGGCGATGCCCATGGCCGACTACGTGTCAACAACACTTGAGATCCCAGGTGACACGTCCGGGATCCCGAGCCGCATGACCGTGGTCGACTTTCGGGTCCGGCCCGCCTACTTCCGCGCGATCGGGCTCCGATTGACGCGTGGCCGGGACTTCACGGCCGCGGATCGTGACGGAGCCCCACTGGTGGCGATCGTCAACGAGGTCCTCGCTCGCAGGGCGTGGCCGGGCAGCGATGCGATCGGACGTCATCTCAAGCTCCCGGCGAGCTCCGAGATCATCACGGTGGTCGGGGTCGCGCAGAGCGCCGTGGTAGCCGACATCGAGAGACCGCACCAGGCAGCCCTGTACCTGCCGCACCTGCAGCAGTCCGGGCTGTCGCGCCTTTCCATCGTCGCTCGCACTACGGGCGACGCGTCAGCCCTGGGTCCGGCGCTCCGCGCCGCCATCGCCGAGATCGATCCGGCAGTGCCGGTC
>JACDDJ010000401.1:2892-5066 GCA_013817065.1 Acidobacteriota bacterium | reverse complement strand
GCCATGTTGAGCGAGTCGCCCACGAGCCCGGCAAAGGCCAGCATGCCGAAACCGTTGCCGATGCGGCAGAGGGCGTCGCGGCGAGTCAACGGCGGCCCGGATTTGTGAGACATGGTCAGTCGATGAAAATGAACTCGGATGAACTGAGCAGGATCTTCAAGTACCTGCCGAGCGGGGTGACGGGCAGTACCTTTTTCGGAGCGTCCGCACCGGCCGCGCCGGGCATCACCCCGGCCATCATGCCGTCCATCGGCATGCCGTCGGCCATCGGCTTGGCCTTCGGTTTCGGCGCTTTCGTTGGATCCGCTTCGATTTCCTTCTTCCTGGCCTCATCAGCGGCCCTGCGCTCCTCGTAGGCGCGCAGCGGCTCGTTGACCAGGTATTCAATGCCCGCAGCCAGTTCGTCCGGCTTTGGATCGCGGCCCAACACGGCGCGGTACGCCTTCGTCACGCGCGAACGGTTGTCCGGTTCCTCCTGCAGTTTCTGCGCGAGCTGCTCGGCCTGCTGCTGCATGAAGTCACTGTTCATGAAGAACAGCCGCTGCAGCGGAACATTGGTGGAGAACCGCTGCTCGGTCGAGATCGTCGGTGCCGGAAAGTCGAACAGCTGCAGGAACTGGTCGGTCTTGTACCGGCTGACTTTTCCGTAAACGGTGCGTCGAGTCCCGGTCGCCGTCAGCGCGAGTGACGGCCCACCCATCTTCTCGTCCAGCGTACCGGACACCGACAGAACCGAGTCTCGTATCTGTTCAGCGGTCAGCCGACGGCGGTTGGCCCGCCAGTAGAAGCGATTGCCGGCGTCCTTCGCGGTATTGACCGCGGAGTCCGCGGACCCGAGTTGATACACCTGCGTCAGCATGATCTGCCGGTGCAGGGCCTTGATCGAATACTTATTGTCGATGAAGGACTGCGCCAGATACTCGAGCAGATCGGGGTTCGTGGGCGCCTCGCCGAGTTTGCCGAAGTTGCTGGCGGTATCGACGATGCCGGTGCCGAAGTGCCATTTCCAGACGCGGTTGACGATCACCCGCATCGCGATCGGCTGCTCGAGGATGGACTCCGCGAGGTCGAGCCGTCCGCTTCCGCGGGTCAGCGGCTTCGGCGTGTCGGCGCTCAGGACCGGGAGGAACCGCCGCGGCACGGCGTCTCCTTCGCGCATCGGGTTGCCGCGGATGTGAAGCTTCTGCTCGACCGGTTTTTCGACGTCCCTGACGCCGTGGACGTAAGGATACTTCTCCGGCAGTGCCTTCTTCATCGCCTCGATGTCGGTGCGGAGACTCTCCAGGTATTGCCGGCGATCGCCGCCGAGCCAGCGTTCCAGTGCGAAACCGCGGAACGCCAGCAGCCCCGGCTTCACCGGCTGGCCGGGTGCCGCACCGAACAGATCGAAGATGTCGGTGTAGAACACGTCCTGAAACAGCGATCCGCGCTCGGGGGTCAGGCTCTTGAGCTCCAGTGCGCAGCCTGGGCAGAAGTCGTCGTTGGTGACGAACTCGTGCGGCAGGTTGGCCGGTTCCTTCTTCTTCGTCCCCGGCAGCGCC
This sequence comes from Acidobacteriota bacterium, assembly GCA_013817065.1. GTDB lineage: Bacteria > Acidobacteriota > Vicinamibacteria > Vicinamibacterales > 2-12-FULL-66-21 > JACDCA01. Next base: position 3,525 of record JACDDJ010000401.1, on the reverse strand, counting down.
TGGGCGCGGATGATGTCGTTCTCTTCCTTGAGCTCGCGCGCTTCGAACATCACCTCGACCAGCACCGCCTGGAACTCGTCAGCGAGGGTCTTGGCTTCTTCGTCGGTTCCGCCTGCCTTCACCATCGCCTGCCACTTCGTCAGGTACGGGTAGTACTTCGGCGGCTTCGCCAGGAACTTCACCCAGCGGTCGAACAGTTCGTAATCCAGCTTTTCGCGCGCCGCGACGATGGCGACGGCCTCTTTGGGTTCGCCCTGCACCTTCCATGCGGCGCGCATGTACTTGGCGGACTGCAGCGCCAGGGTGCCGGCCAGCTGATTACTCTCGGTGCTGAGGTATTCGGCGAGCAGCTTCTCCTTGTCCTTGATCTTCTTCTCGGCCGCCTTGTGGTCGTCAACGACCGACTTGGGCGCGAGCGGATACTCGGTGTACTGCGTATTGAGGAACACGCCGGACAAGGCGAAGTAGTCCTTCGCGGCGATCGGATCGTACTTGTGATCGTGGCAGCGGGCGCACGCGACGGTGAGGCCCAAGAACGCCTTGCTCATGACGTCGAGGCGGTTATCGAAGGTATCGGCCAGTGCCTGCCTCAGGTCGACGGGTGACCGCTTGCCCTCGCTCATCCAGAAGAAG
>JACDDJ010000401.1:2572-2882 GCA_013817065.1 Acidobacteriota bacterium | reverse complement strand
CGTCGGCGCGGGTGATCTCCACCGAGCCGTTGTCGTAATACCAGGGTCCCAGACCGAGAAGACCAAGTGCCGGCAGGTGACGGGCACGTGATCTCTCATCCAACAGATCGGCGGCAATCTGCGCCTTGACGAACTGGTCGTAGGGCAGATCGTCGTTGAACGCCTTGATCACCCAGTCGCGATACAGATACGCATTCGGGTACGGCGCGTAGCCGAGCCAGGTCGGCGCCAGGCTGCGCGGGTCGTCCTCGCCGTAGCGCGCGACGTCCAGCCACAATCGTCCCCAGTGCTCCCCGTAACGCGGCGAGGC
>JACDDJ010000401.1:1069-2562 GCA_013817065.1 Acidobacteriota bacterium | reverse complement strand
CAGCCGGTCCACAACCTTGACAAACGCCTCGGGTGTTTCGTCCTTCTCGAACGCCTCGATCTCGGCGACCGTCGCCGGTAGTCCGGTCAGGTCCAGCGTCGCGCGACGGATCAGCGTCCGCCTGTCTGCGGTCCCGACCGGCGCCATTCCCTCGCGCTCCAGGCGCGCCAGTACGAACCTGTCAATGTCGGTCTTGGCCCACGACGCATTTGCCGGCTGCGGCACCGCGACCTTCCGAATCGGCTGGAAGGACCAGAACGTCTTCAGCTGCGGATCGATCGGACGTTCGGGAGCCGGCGAGGTCGACGCGGGGGACGGCTTGGCGCTGGAAGGCGCAGCCGGTGCCATGGCGGCCGACGCGGGTGCGGCAGGCCAGGGCGCGCCCGTCGTGATCCACTCAGCGAGCGCGCTGATCTGCAGGTCGCTCAATTTCGGCGCGGTGCGCGGCATCTTCGAGACACCCTGCGCATGCCGCACAGCCTTCATCAGCAGGCTTGCGTCGGGATTGCCCGCGACGATAGCAGGACCGGAATCGCCGCCCTCGAGCAGAGCGGCTCGAGAGTCAAGCCGGAGGCCGCCCTTTTCGTCCGCGGTGTGACAGTCGAAGCACGACTCGACGAGGACCGGCCGGATCTTCGCCTCGAAGAACTCGACCTGCTGCGCCGTCGCGGGTGTGGCCTGCGTCGCACCGCCCACCGGCGTAGCCGGCCCCTCCAGGCCGGGCGCTCCGGCCAGCCGTACGGCGGTCGACGCCACGAGCAGACCAGCGGCGCAGAGGCAGACGAGTCGAGGGCGATTGAGATTTGCCATAGGTAATTGGCTGGGGAGGCTTATTATGCACCCTGTCCAGTCACCCTTATGCAAAAACTACTGTTCAGTTTCGGCATCGTCGTCACGGCATTTGCCTTCGTTTCTCACGGCCAGCAACCGGCGGCGCCAGCGCCGCAGGACGCCAAACCCCGGCCGAAGCGGCCCGGCGTCAGCACCGCCGGCGTGAAAATCCCGATCACCAAGCTCAAGCCGGACGCGGTTTTCAGCCTCCCCGGCGTCCCCGACTGGCTGGCAATCGACGAACACGTGTGGGTGTCAAACAGCCCGAAGAACACCGTCCATCGCCTCGATCCGAAGACCAACACGGTCGTGGCGACCATCGAGGCCGGCGTGCACCCCTGCTCGGGCCTTGCGGCGGGATTCGGAAGCCTGTGGGTGCCGACGTGCGGTGACAAGGCGGGCGCCGGCAAAGGCCTCGTCAGGGTCAGCCTGAAGGACGGCAAGGTCGAAGCAACGCTCCCCTTCGAAGTCCCGGACTCCGAAGGCGGCATCGTCACCGGCGCCGGCAGCGTCTGGGTGATGACCGACGCGAAAGGGACGCTGACGCGGATCGATCCCGCGACCAATAAGGCGGTCGCCGAAATTTATGTAGCGCCCGGGTCTTATACCGTCGCCTTCGCTGACGACACCGTCTGGGTCACGAGTACCGAAAAGAGCGTCGT
>JACDDJ010000401.1:0-1059 GCA_013817065.1 Acidobacteriota bacterium | reverse complement strand
AGCGTCCTCACGCGCGTGAATGCGCGCAGCAATGTTGTCGAGGAGACGATTGCCGTCGGACCCCGCCCACGGTTCCTCGCTGTCGGCGAAGGGTCGGTGTGGACGATCAATCAGGGTGACGGATCGATTTCGAGAGTGGACATCAAGACGAACAAGGTCGTGGCCACCATCGAAGCGGGGATCCCCGGCAACGGCGGTGAGATCGCGGTCGGCGAGGGGTCTGTGTGGGTGACGTCCTTCGAGTACCCGATCACGCGGATCGATGCCGCGACGAACAAAGTCGTCCAGCAGTTCTACGGCGACGGCGGCGACGCGATCCGTTTCGGACTGGGATCGGTGTGGCTCTCAAACCTGCGCGCCGCGAACGTGTGGCGGCTCGATCCCAAAAGAATCATCGCGACCCTGCCGGAGTAGTCGCTCGCGGTCAACTCCCAACTTCCAACTTCCAAAATCCAACTTTGAAGTCGGTCCCGATTGGAAGTTGGAGTTTGGTAGTTGGCAGTTGACGTCGGTCTCCGGAAGCCCCCATTACCAGAGACCCACTCTTCCGGAGACGGAGTCGATGAGCTTCCTGGGATCGAAACCGACGCCCTTCCGAAACACGGTTTCGACGTTCCGGATGTCAGCGATGTTCGCGGCCGGGTTGCCGTTGACGACGACCAGGTCAGCCTGCTTGCCGACCGCGATGGATCCGATGCGCGCTTCTCGACCGAGATACTTTGCGCCGTTGAGGGTGGCAATCTGGATCGCTTCGAGCGGTGTGAAGCCGGCCTCGGCCAGCAATTCGACCTGCCGCTGATTCGAATATCCCGGGATGACGCCGCCCGATCCGGTTGGATCGGTGCCGGCGATGAGCGTCCCGCCGGCGCGCACGAAGGCGCGTTCCAGCTTCATCCCCTTCGGAAACAGCTTCGCGTAATTCGACTGCGCATCAGCTGAGACTCGCGTGTAGGAGCGGTCGTAGAGCTCACGCAGGGGCGTGACCAGCACCTCGAGGCCGGGCGGCTTGGGACGACCCGGCGTGAACGTCTCGAACACCGTCAGCGTCGAGGTCAGCGC
>JACDDJ010000400.1 GCA_013817065.1 Acidobacteriota bacterium | reverse complement strand
GTCTTCCGAATCCGCGCTGACCTCGACTTCCCTGCCGGCGGCGTCTCGGAGCCCCTGACTCTCTCCAGCCATCCGCCTGCGTACTTCATCTCCTGCAGCCGGGCGTCGAGATCGGCGATCTCCTCGGCGCGGAGTTCGGCGCTGAAGGAAAGATGCGGGGATGCCAGCACCTCGATGGTGGACGTTCTGTTGGCTTCGGATTCCAGGAACGCGAAGATGCTGTCGACCGTTGCCGCGAACGGCTCGCCCGAAAGCGGCAGAGCGTCGGCGGCCTGGTATGGCACCTCGCCGTCGTTCAGCACCTGGCGAGCGAGGTAGAGATACGGCAGCGGACGCTGGAACACGACGCCGAAGCGATCGAGCTCCGGCGGGTGGACGGACGCGTGCGGTGAACCTGTTCGGAGTTTCAACCAGCGAACGAGTTCGGCGAGCTCTTCCTCGCGATCGCGGACGATGAAAGAACGCTGGTCTGGTTCAGTTGTTTCCGGCGCGGTGAGGATGGGGGGAAGTGCCGCTTCGCCGAAGCGCTCCTCTTCTATCCCCGGCAACAGGTTGTGGATGCGCTCGTGAAAGCCGCACGCGAGCCGGTTCTCGGTCGCGATGACGTCGATGCGAGCGATTCCGCCGAGGCGCGTCAGCAGATCGAAGTCGGTCGCGTAGAGACCGCGGTGGTCCGCCGCCTGGTCGGCCACGGTCACGATGATGTGATCGTAGGCACGTTGTGCCGGCACCCCGGTCTCGAGCAACAGCGTCCGCAGTCCGTGCTCGTCCACCGCGCCGGTGCCGGCGGAGATCTGTTCGAAGCCACGGAATGCGGCGCAGAGAAATTCCGTCTGTCGCAAGAGCCGTTCGGCGCCGCGGTCGATGTCGGCGCTGGGAGCCAGGCGTCCGGTGGCGAGCCGCTCGAAGTCGTCCAGCGTCTGCTCGCGCCGCCGCAGCTCATCGTAGAAGTCGAGCATCTGGACGATGAGTCCGGGCCGGAGCCGGAAGGGCGGTTCGGTTCCCGCGGCGGCCGCGTCACGAGCGGCACGCCGCAGCAGGACCTCGCGTTCCGGTTCGGAGAGCATCGGAGGCGCCGCCGGGAGCGCAGCGTGCAGTCGCTGATACAGGTCCGCGCGGGTCACCAGGTCCGGCACGAGGAACGCGGCGGTGCCGGGGCCGAGCGCGAGGTTCTCGAGCGATCGCCGCAGTTCGTCCGCCGCGCCGCGCGAGGGGACAAGGACGGCAACGCGGCGCGCCGACAGGACGTCCACAGGAGTCAGCCGCGCAACCGCGGCCCGCATGGCTTTGAGATCAGGAACCCGGACGAGACGGGTGGCGCGTGGTGTGATCACGGAAAACGGGGACACTCGAATCTAACTACCAACTTCCAACTACCAACTTCCCGATCCGCAAATGGCAGCTCGCAGGCGGGCTGAAGCACGAACATCACGTTTGGGTTGGAAGTTGGAGCTTGGTAGTTGGAAGTTGAAAAGTCGAGTGCCCATCTTTTCTTATTTGGCCGGGAGCGACAGCAGCCGCTGCAGCTCCTCGGTGGCGCGGGCGCCAAGCGTGAGGGCGCCGGTGGCGGCCGAGGCCGCGTCCCGCGCGATGGTGATGTCGTTCGATGATACCGCTTTCCGACGGAGTACTGCGGCCTGGCGTGTCATCTGCAGCGACGCGGCGAAGAGCTGGTGCGCGGCCTGGGCCTCCGCCGGCGGCGCCGCGGCGGCGAGCTCAGTCAAGGCGAGGGCCGCACGGTCGTCGAGCGGACGCAGATACCGTGGATCCGGGCCTGCAAGCGCGCGGATGCTCTCGAGCCACTTGCGAAAGCCATCGATCCGGTCGATCGGGTTCTCGATCCGCTTTTCATACTGGCGGATCTCGTCGCGACGCAGCACCCAGGCATCCTGCGCCAGCCGGACCCGCTGCGCCTCGATCAACTTCAGGTCGAGCGTCGCAAGAAGTCCAGCCATTTCGCCGCGGCGTTTTCGCCCCAGCGCGTCGTCGGCGCGAAGTGCCCGCGCGATGATCGCCTGCAGACTGTTGACCTCACCGCGGGAGGCGCGCGTGTTCGCCTCCTTCAAGGTGGACGTCACCAGGCCGGCGTAAGCTCGATCCGCCCTCTGCTCGGTAGCAAGGGACGCGGCAACGCGGGTCTTGAGGGCAGGCGCCCACAGGGCGTTCTTCGGGGCAAACGCGAGTGACTCGGCGAGCCTTTGCAGCAACGCCGTCCGCTCGGCAGGTTCCGCCGCCAGGGTTGCGGCCTTGAAGGCGAGCTCGAGAGACGTGCGAATATCCGGTGCCGGCAACATCGGGACCGGCGGTGGCGGCAGCGTCATCGCCACGAGGCTCAGGTCGAACGCTCCCTGCTGTCCCGCCTCCGCCTTCATCTCCGCGATCACATCGTCAAACACCGAGACGAGCTGCGCGACCTCGGCAGCCTTGAAGCCGAAATTCTTCGATGGCCAGGCCGCCAGGTTGCCCCGGGCTTCCTGGGCCATCGCGAGCCGCCGCGCAGGATCGGCCGTGAGCGCGATGTCGTTGAGGGCGATCGTCACCTGGCCCCGGAGCAGGACGAAATCATTCTCGCCGCTGGTTTCGGCGTACCTATTGGCGCGCAACGTCTCGGCATAGGTCTCCGTCGCAGCCCAGTCGACCAGCGCTTCATCGATCGAGATGACCTGGAGCTTCGGCTCGGCCGCCACGTCCCCCACGGGGACCGGGATCAACACCCGTCCACCGACGCGGGCGAACTCCCCGTAGCTCACGAGCGTGCCCCCATCCTTCAGGAAGATGCGGAACAACTGGGCACCCGGCGCCTGCGCTCCGAGCACGCTGGACAGCATCACCAGTGCAAGAAACACGAGCGCGGCGAAGGCCTGTGGAAATCTTGTGGAAGATAGGTGCATGTCCTGTGGAAGTGCTGATGATCGCACAATATTTTGTGCGAAGTTCCAGCCAAATTGTGGCCCGTGCACGGTGTGGATGCGCCTTCGGCCCTCCTTTCGCTTGAACGATCCTGCCAGCCCGCTAGAATGGCCGCTCGCTCGTCACCCGCAGTTTCCTCGATACCAACGTGAACGTTCACCGCTACGAAGAGAACATAAATGGCCGCGCGTACCTCATCGAGGTATCGAGCGTCGGCGCCGGCAAGTGGCGCGCACAGATCAAACGGACGCCCGGGGGCTCCGGGGCAATGATGCCCTTCTACGGAACAACACCGGACGAGGCGGCCGAACACCTTAGTAAATGGTTGTCGATCGCTAACGGACGTCCGCGCGCCGAGGTATAGACAGTAGTCGGCGCCGCCGGGTTGACGGATCGGCACATCCTGCGGAAGCCGAACCGGGACATACTCGATAGCGTGTACGACGTTCTCGTTATTGGAGCAGGACCGGTCGGGCTGGCCTGCGCGATCGAAGCTCGCAAACACGGCCTCACCTCCATCGCCATCGACAAGGGCTCGCTCGTCAACTCCATCGTCGGTTACCCGGCGAACATGGAGTTCTTCTCGACGCCCGAGCTGATCGAGATCGGCGGCTACCCCTTCCCCGTCCAGGGATATAAGCCGACGCGCGAAGCCGCGATCGAGTACTACCGTGGCGTGGCGCAGCGGGAGGAGCTCGACGTCCGCCTCTACGAGCGGGTGCAGGCCGTCCAGGGCGAACGCGGACGGTTCATCGTCCGGACCGATAAGGGCGAGCATGATGCCCGTACGATCGTCGTCTCCACCGGTTTCTTCGACCAGCCCAACCTGCTCGGCGTCCCCGGCGAGAGTCTCGCGAAGGTCACGCACTACTACCGCGAGCCTTACCCTTACGTGCGACAGAAAGTTGCAGTGATCGGGGCCAAGAACTCGGCCGCCAAGGCTGCGCTGGACTGCTATCGTCACGGCGCCGAGGTCACGCTCCTGGTGCGCAGTCCAAAGTTGTCGGACAGTGTGAAGTACTGGATCCGCCCTGATCTCGAGAACCGGATCAAGGAAGGCAGCATCCGCGCGTATTTTGAGACCGTCGTGAGGGAGATCCGCGCAACGTCCATCGTGGTGAAATCGCCGCGGGGAACGCAGGAGATCGAGAACGACTGGGTCCTTGCGATGACCGGCTACCGGCCCGATTTCAGCTTTCTCGAGTCATTAGGGCTGACGTTCGCGAACGACGGCTTTCGGACGCCAGTGTTCGACGAGACGTCCTTCGAGACGGCGCGAAGCGGGATGTATATCGCGGGAACTGTGTGCGGCGGACTGCAGACCAACCGCTGGTTCATCGAGAACGGCCGCTTTCACGCCCAGCAGATCGCGAAGCACATTGCCGGCGAGCGCACCGAGCGGATCCGGTTCGACAAGATCCACTGGAAGACTGAGGAGTGAGTTCGCTTCGCTCACCTGACATGGTAGATGGAAGATGGTAGATGGTAGAGTGCACTACTCGCAGCGAGCTTGCCACGTTCGACTGTCCGACACCCCACTCAAACCAGCATTGAATTACACGTTGAACTTGAACAGCAGGACGTCGCCGTCCTTGACGACGTACTCCTTGCCTTCCATCCGGTAGAGGCCCTTCTCGCGGGCGACCGCGACTGAGCCGCAGGACACGAGGGCCTCGTAGGCGACAGTTTCGGCCTTGATGAAGCCGCGTTCGAAGTCGGAGTGGATGACGCCGGCGGCCTTTGGCGCGGTGTCGCCGACGTGGATGGTCCACGCGCGAACTTCTTTTTCACCCGCGGTGAAGTACGTCTGCAGGCCGAGCAGCTTGAAGGTGGCGCGAATCAGGGCGCCGACTCCGCTCTCTTCCACGCCGAGCTCTTTCAGGTAGGCGGCCGCCTCTGCCGGCTCGAGGTCGACCAGGTCGCTTTCGATCTGCGCGCTGACGACGATGGCTTCGCAGGCGAGATGCGTCTTGACGTAGTCGCGGACCTTGATGACGTGCGGGTTCGTGTCGGCCGTCGCGAGATCGGATTCCGTCACATTGCACGCGAAGATCGTCGGCTTGTCCGAGAGCAGGAACAGCGGACGCGAGAACGCACGTTCTTCAGATGTGAGATCCACGGTCAACGCCGGCTTGCCGGCGTCGAGGGCGGCTTCGA
>JACDDJ010000399.1 GCA_013817065.1 Acidobacteriota bacterium | reverse complement strand
GAATTTCGCGAGTCCTATCGCGTGTTCAGGCCTGCACGGCGCAGAGCCGAACCGGCGTGGGTATGCCTGCGGCATCGCAGCGAATGCGCATGCGCCGCAGCTTGTCGGCAAATGCGAGGTCGCCTTTCTTGGGGAAGACGAAGAGAAGAGGGATGGAGAAGATCATGTCGCTACCCTGTCGTGACAGACGACAACAGTGTACGACGCCAGCGTCTAGGGTATGAAGGGGATAACGCATTCCCCCTGGGCGGAGTAGGCACTTTAAGGAGCCTGATTCGCCTTATGAGATTTGATGTCGTCCTTCGTACCGCCGTGCTCGCCCTTAGGCGCAGCTTCCTTCGCACCTGCCTCGCTGCGACGATGCCGTGTTCGCGCCCTATACCGACGGTGCAGAAACGCCTGCTCGGCATCACCTACCTGAGGACGATCTCGGTTTCCGCGGCCGACCGGCGCGACCAGCCGTTCTGCTGAGCGTCACCGGGGTGTGCTCGGCATCAGCCTCGGCTACGTGCTGTCTGAAGGTGTCACGCGGCTGTTCGGGTGGTCGACGGCGACGTCGGCAGGGGCGTCGCTCGTGGCCTTCAGCTGCTCGGCGGTGATCATCTTCTTTGGCTGGTATCCCGCCACGAAGGCCGCCGCCACAGAGCCTATCGACGCGTTGAGGTTCGAGTAGGGCACCGCTCGGTCAGCCCCTCCTCTTGACAACTACAAGAGTCTCGCCGTAGTCTCCTCTAGGCAACAACAAGAGTTCGCCCGTTGCCGTCTGGAGTTCTCGTGCGCGCGCGTCCACCAATCGATGCCCTTCGCGGGTCACTCGACCTGCTCGTCCTGAAGACCCTGTCGCTCGCGCCTACTCACGGCTGGGGGATCAGCCAGCGCGTCCAGCAGATGTCGAACGGCGAGTTCGAGATGAATCAAGGTTCTCTCTATCCCGCCCTCCAACGGCTCGAGAAGGACGGACTGATCACCAGCGACTGGGGTGTGACCGACAACAATCGCCAGGCCCGCTACTACCGAATCACCTCGGCAGGGCGACGCGCACTGGGAAATGAGATGGAGAGATGGAAGCGCTTTGCCTCGGCGCTCGATACCGTCCTCCGTTCCACCTGAGGCCTCCTCTCACACGAATCGAGTCTGTTCATGAAATGGTTCGACGCTGCCCGTACCCGCCTCCGATTGCTCGTCCAGCGCACCGATGCCGAATCGCGGATGTCTCGCGAGATCCGGTTTCATATCGACATGGAAACCGACCGCCTGGTGAGCGTCCAAAGGCTGACTCCGGAAGAGGCACGTCGACAGGCGCTCGCGGCGTTCGGCGGGGTCGAGAAACACAAGGAGGCGCTGCGCGACGGCCGGGGATTTGCCTGGTTGGCCGGCTTGTCGTTGAACCTCAAGCTGGGTGGGCGGATGCTGACCCGCTACCCTGCCGTCACGATTGTCGGCGGTCTCGCGATGACGATCGGCATCGGTCTCGGCGCCGCCTACCTCGAGGGCGTCAACGACTTCCTGCATCCCCGCCTCCCCTTCAAAGACGGCGATCGCATCATCGGGCTCCAGAACTGGGATGTCGCCGAGAACGAACGCGAGCTGCAGTCATCACATGACTACACGACGTGGCGGAGCGAACTCCGCTCGATCGAAAACCTCTCCGCGTTTCGTTCGATTGAAAGAAACCTGGGCGCGCCGAGCGTCTCACCCGAACCGGCCTACGGTGCTGAGATCACGCCGTCGGCGTTCGCCGCCGTAGGCGTCCTGCCCCTGCTCGGCAGAACACTCGTCGACGCCGATGCGGTAGACGGAGCGTCGCCGGCAGTCGTCCTTGGACATGACCTGTGGCGGAATCGCTTTGCGGCGGACGCCGGTATCCTCGGCGAGACGATCACGCTGGGGACCTCGCGCGCCGCGATCGTCGGAGTGATGCCCGAGGGATTCGCCTTTCCCGTGAGTCATCAGTTCTGGATTGCTCTCCCGTCCAACGCCCTCGCACACGGCCCGCGCCAAGGCCCGAACATCCAGATCTTCGGAACGCTGGCAGCCGGTGCCACGCTGCAGGAGGCGCAGGCCGAGTTGAGCGCTCTCGGCGCACGCGCGGCGACAGATTCTCCACAAACACACCAGCACCTCCGCCCGCGCGTGATGAAGTACACGGATCTCTTCATCGCCGACGACGACAACTGGCGAGCCTATTTTGGCGAGTTCATCTTCGTGATGCTGCTGCTCGTCCTCGGCTCGAACGTCGCGACGATGGTCTTTGCCCGGACCGCGACGCGCACCAACGAGATCACGATGCGATTCGCGCTGGGCGCAAGCCGTGGACAGGTACTCACGCAGTTCTTCTTCGAGGCGCTGGTCCTTGCGCTTGTGGCGGCCGCGGCCGCGCTCCTCGCCGTATCGTGGAGTACGGGGCTGGCGACCGCCTTCATGTGGGAGATGACCGAAGGCAGGGTGCCGTTCTGGCTCGACTCACGGCTGAACGCCACCACGATCCTGTTCGCACTGATGCTGGCGGTGATCGTGTCGCTGCTCGCCGGCGTGGTGCCGGCTTTGAAAGCGACTGCATCCGGTCTGCAGGGTCGTCTGCGGCTCTCGACTGGCCAATCCTCCCTGAGATTCGGTGGACTCTGGAGTGCCATCATCGTCGTGCAGGTGGTTTTTACGGTGCTGGTGCTGCCCCCGGCGGTCGTCGCGGTTGGTTCGCTTCTGGAGCCGAATCACACCGACCCCGGATTTCTGGCGAGCGAACGCCTCTCCGCACATCTGGAGCTGGAAGGTTCGTTTGCGCGGTTCGAGTCTGTTCGAGCGGAACTGCGGCGCCAAGTGCTGGCGGATCCGGCAATCTCACGCGTGACATTCGCCAGTCGCTTACCCAACATGTCCCACCCCGAGCAGTATGTGCACGTGCCGGCTGAAGGAGACGCACCGGGCGCATCCGGCGAGTTGGCTACGGCGGCAGCCGTCGACGCTGACTTCTTCGCGGCCTTCGGCGCCCAGGTTGTTGCCGGCAGAACGTTCACCACCGGCGACATCGAGGCTGGTCGCAAGGTCGTGGTCGTCAACGAAGACTTCGTAAAGGAAGTGCTGCAGGGCCGAAACGCGCTCGGGCGCCGGCTGCAGTACAGCAATCGATACAACGAACGCGCAGCGACAGGTCAACCGCGCGGTCTGGCGCGCAGCGAAATGCTCACGACTGGAGCGTGGTACGAGATTGTCGGGGTAGTCCGGAACCTCGGCATGGATACCACCAAGGATGCGTTCACGTCGGGAGACGGCCCCGGGATCTATCACCCGCTGACCCAGGACGCGATGGGGTCGGCGGACTCTTACGCCGTTCGAATGGCCTTCCACGTCCGCGGCGACCCGCAAGCGTTTACGACGCAGTTCCGCACCGCTGCGCACGCGGTCGATCCCGCGCTGCGGCTCTACGACGTCCTTCGCATGGACGGCGCACTCGACCAGATCAGCCGCAACCAGCGGCGCCTCGGGCGGATTGCCTCGGCCGTCACGGCACTGGTCGCACTCATCGCGCTACTCATTTCAATCGCCGGCACATACTCGGTCATGTCGTTCACTGTGTCGCGGCAAACCCGCGAGATCGGCATTCGGATCGCTCTCGGCGCCGACCGCCGCCGCATCGTCGCCGGGGTGTTCTCGAGGGCAATGATCCAGATCGCCATCGGCGTCGTGCTTGGCGCGGTGTTGTGGTTCTACGTCCTCGTGATCGAGCTGGGAGGACGGAATGCTGACGGACTCCTAGCGGCAAGTGGCGCGATCTTGTTCGTGGTGGGTGTGCTCGCCTGCGGAGTACCGGTTCGCCGTGCGCTGCGGATTGAACCGATCCAGGCGCTGAGAGACGCGGGGTGACACCTCGGTTCGTGCGTCGTGTGTGGCTTCCTACGGTCGGACCGTCGATGCGAGATGACCAACCGGAGCGAGGAGGACTCGCTCCTGCTCGCACCACCAGCCTCCGACGCCGAGCCAGAGCGGGTGCCGTCCGTTGTGCAACGGACACTTTGGCCAGTCAGTGTCTATGAACCGGTCGTGAAGGTCCGGCTGCGTGCCCTGGAGACCCGCCTGAAGTCTAGGCAATGAAACGATCGCGGTGTCGCGACGCTATCTCCGCTCGAAAACGACTCGCCGACGTAGCGCGAAGGCCGCCAGGCGGGCGCAGGAGTCCCCGCCGATGAGAGCAGCGGACGAAACGGAGCGAGCGGCGAAGAGCGAGCGGAGTGAAGTGAGCCAGGCGGGGTGCAAGGGTCACGCCGATGCAGAAGCGGGCGGAGTGGAGCCAGCGGCGGAGGCTGGCGGAACGAAGGCCGCCAGGCGGGGTGCAGGGGGCCCCGCCGATCAATATTGGTGCGGAAGAGAGGATTTGAACCTCCACTACCTTGCGGTAACAAGCTCCTGAGGCGCGTGAATGGAATGGGCAGATGTGACCAGAACCGCTCCGGGCGGACATGGACGTGATCAGTCGTGATCAGAGGCGCACGCGTCGAACGGCATCTGTCGCACACGGTCGCACACCACACAAGACGAACGTGCACCGCGGGGCGTCGCCGCCGTGCAGAACAGTCGTTGCGGTGTCTCGCGGTGGTCCGACTACCCGGTCGACAGGAACGCCCGACGCGCGTCAGGGCCGCGGACATGCTCGAATCCAATCTTCCCGATTACCAGATACCGACCGTCGGCGTGCTGGTCGGCGACGACTTCTACTACATTCGCGCGAACAGCGCGCAGCGTGCGAACGAAGGGCCGAATGTGGCGGATGGAGAAGCTGCATCGAACCGGTGGTCAGGCGGATCTCGCTTCGGGAGATCCGCAGTATTGATGCCATTGATGCCTTGGGGCGCCATTTCTGCAACGCGATGACAGAATTGTTCGTCCACGGCGGCTTAGATCTGAAAACTGCACAGGACGGAGCCTTTTACGACGGTACCCCGTTTGCCCTTCTGGGGTTTGATGCGTGCGGTCATGCGCCTGACGCTCGAACCGGAGGGACCGTGGTCATCGACGCGAGACACATTTTCGCATGTGCTCACACATTCGTTTCGGTGAAAGAAGCTGGGGTGCTCATGTTC
>JACDDJ010000398.1 GCA_013817065.1 Acidobacteriota bacterium | reverse complement strand
ATCATCTTCGACATCAACAGCGCAAAGGCCGACGCGGTGAACACGGTTGCGGCGCTGAAGGCGGATCCCGAACTGCAGGGGATCCCGACCACAGGCTTCGTCTCTCACGTCGATACGCGGATGATCATGGCGGCGCGCGAAGCGGGTATGGACGACGTCATGGCACGAAGCGCCTTCGCGGCGAACCTGCCCGAGATCCTGACTGCCGCCGGAGGGCCGCGCTGACACTCGCGGACATCCACGCCGCGGCCGCGCGGCTCGACGGTCATGTGCTGCGCACACCGTTGCGATATTCATCCTGGCTGTCGAAGGCGGCGGGGGCCGAGGTGTTCCTCAAGCTCGAAACACTTCAACCGACCAACTCGTACAAGATCCGCGGCGCGACCAACGCGGTCCTCAAGCTCGCGGCCGCGTCAGGCAAGCACAAGGCACCCATCGTCACTGCATCGGCCGGGAACCACGGGCGGGCGATGGCGCACGCGGCGGCCGCGGCCGGGTTGCACCTCACGGTTTACGCTCCAGAGCATGCGCCGAAGACGAAGCTCGACGCCATCCGCGAGGCGGGGGCGGAATTGCGGCTGTGCAGCGACTACGACGAAGCCGAGCGACGCGCCAAGGAGCATGGCGCACGCGGCATCGGCGTCTACATCTCTCCGTACGCCCATCCGGACGTGATTGCCGGTGCCGGAACGGTGGCGATGGAGATCTTGTCGGATCTCCCGAAGGTCGAGACGATCGTCGCCTCGATCGGCGGCGGAGGGCTGATCAGCGGGATCGCCGTCGCCTCGGAGGGCCATGCTGAAGCCGCCGGCGTCGAGGTCGAGGCGTCCACGCCATTCACGTCCAGTCTGAGAGCTGGACGGATCGTCCCGATCGAAGTCGGCGAGACCCTCGCCGACGGCCTGAGCGGCAATCTCGATCCGGACAGTCCGACCTTCGAAATCGTCCGCGACCGCGTGAAGCAGATCGCGGTTGTTTCGGAGGACGATCTGCGGCGGGCCATCCATGACGTCGCCCATCACGAAAAGCTGATTATCGAGGGCGCAACTGCCGCAGCGGTGTCGGCGGTCGCCTACGGCAAGCTGGATGTTCGCGGGAAGAAGGTCGCGATCGTGCTATCGGGCGCCAACGTCGACCTCGATCGCTGGGCCCTCGTGGTGGGCTGCCGGTGAAGGGCGTTTGAGGCGGTGACGCAGCTGGGGAAGAGTCGCTTACATGGAAGATGGTAGATGGAAAAGTGCGGACCTTGCGGCAAGGGATAGGAAGCATTAGCGACGTCAGGAGGCAACAGAAGCTGCGTTCTCAGACCCGAGCCCCCAAGCACGGACCGGCCGCGGCCGCAGTGGCCAAGCACGGCTAACGACACTGATGCGGCACGCTGACTGAAGGCCTCACCGCAAAGACCGCGAAAACGGTGACACTCAACTTTACGGTAAGTGATTGAAAAACAAGCGTCGCCGGCGCGCAGCCTGACGAAGCGTCCGCAACTTTCAATGACTTAGAGGCGAGTGGGCAGATCCGCCGGTTATGAGCGCCGCATTTCTGGTCAATTACCTCGCCCTCGGACCACTTCGCGCCAGGATTGGGAAGGGAGTGGCGGCGAAGTTACCAGTGATGGTCGATCTTGGCCTGGCAGAGAACGAGCTGCCCATCCTCGAGGAGCTGAAAATCGGCGGCCGTCAGACCGGCGACGGCCAGTCGATGGGCGCCGTCATGCTGTCCGTCCAGGTACGCCAACCCCGCAAGCGCCAGACTCGCGTTGCGGGCGCCAGGCGCGGCTACGAGCGCCGCCGCATATTCCCGCGCCGCCTCAGATGCCTGATTTCGCTCCATCAAGGCCCGGGCCCGGATCAACGGTCAATTTGGACAGCATCACTGGCGTTTCTCTCAGGATTCCATCGCGCTCAGCGGTCCGTGTCGACTAATTTGGACAGCAGTGATTTGCCATCTACCATCGGCGCCGCCGTCTAAGCGTTAGCAGCGGTGGCGGCGGCCGGTGTAGTCCGATACCATTCGATCGTCCGCTCGAGGCCATCCTCGAACGAGACGATCGGCTGGTAGCCAAGAATCGACTTCGCCTTATCGATGGCCGCCTGCGAGTCGCGAACGTCTCCCTGGCGGCCGTCCTGGTAGTCAGGGTCGACGGTGGCACCGACGATCTTCTTCATCTCGGCATACAACTCGTTGAGCGAGATGCGTCCGCCGGTCGCGACGTTGATGACTTCACCGCTGGCCCCGGGCGCCTCGCAGGCACGCAGGACGCCATCGACGACGTTGGCGACGTAGGTGAAGTCGCGCGTCTGGCCGCCGTCACCGTAGATTTTGGCGGGCCGATTCTCGAGCAATGCGGTCGCGAAGACGGAGATCACGCCCGAGTACGGCGACGTCGGATCCTGCCGCGGACCAAACACGTTGAAATACCGGATGCTGACGGTCTCGAGTCCGTAGAGGCGCGTGAACATCTGCAGGTACTGCTCGCCGATCACCTTCTGCAGGGCGTACGGCGACAGCGGGTTCGACGGCATGTCCTCCGACTTCGGTAAGGTCGGCGTGTTGCCGTAAGCCGAGGATGATCCGGCGAACACCAGGCGCTTGACGCCGGCGTCGCGCGCCGCGACGAGAACGTTGAGTGTCGCGTCCACGTTGGCGCGATTGGACGCGATCGGATCCTTCACCGATCTCGGCACCGACGGAATGGCGGCCTGGTGCAGCACGTAGTCGCACCCCTCCACGACCTCTCGGGCAAATGCCTCGTTGGCAAGGTCGCCCTCGCGAAAGTCCACCGCAGGGATGTGATCGAGGTTGCTGCGCTTGCCCGTTATCAGGGAATCCGCGACGCGTACGTTGTGGCCGCGCCGCAGCAGTTCTTCCGCAAGATGTGATCCGATGAACCCGGCACCGCCGGTTACGAGATAGGTCGACATGGCCTCTACCTTAGCAATATTCGTGACAGGTTAGCGAGGCAGGCCCGCGGTCGGCAATCCGGGCACAATCCGCACGGCATTCTGGTAATACAGCTTCTTCAGCACCGCGTCCGGGAGGTTCATCCCGTACAACTTCCAGAATGCGTGGTAGTCGCGGTAATAGTCAAAGTACTCGTCCGCCGTCTCGAAGACCCGCCAGAAGTACGGGTACTCATCGGGTTGAAAACTGTCTTTCCCAAACAGGATCCGGTCCTGATACTTGACGAAGAAGTCGTGTCCGAAACGCGGCTGGCGGCCGAGGTCATAAAGGACGGCACCGACTTCTGCGTGCAGATTTGGGAGCTTGTCGAACAGCTTGCCGAGGCGGGCGAGATCGTTCGCATGCCATCCCATATGAGCGAGGATGAAGGTGGTCTTCGGATGCTTCATCAGCATCCGGTCCCGTTCCGCCATCAGTTCGTCAAAAGTGGGGTAGCGCGCGCGATCATTGAAGCGGCGCTCGCGGAACAGCGCCATCTCCTGCCAGCGTTCGTTGCTGAAGTCGAGGGGCTGGAAGAACTCCTGCGGCTCGCCGAGGTGCAGGAAGATCGGAATTTTAAGGCGTGCGGCCGCCGCCCACAGCGGGTCGAGCTCCGGGTCGTCCACCTTCAGGCGCGTGCCGTCGGCCTTCATCGTCCCGAGCCCAAGGTTCTTGCCGATTTCGCCGAGCCCGAGGGCCCCGGCCTTGACGTCCGCCTCGAGCTGCTGGGCGGCGCGTTCACCCCACCCGGGTGCAACCTCGCGGAAGCTCACGGTGGTGAACATCGCGACACGATCCTTCAGTCCGGCCGCCGCGATGGCGTCCAGCCTGGATTTCAGTTCGGCGCCGCTGGCGCCGCTGGTCTGCACCATCACCTGGATGTTCAGCGGGGACATCAGGTTCACGACGTTCTTCACCACCTCGGGCGAGCTGAAGGCCGGCGGGTGGCCATGGATGTCGACGACCGGGAACCTGGCGCGCGTGACCTTGTGCTCCGGGACTACCAGCGTCGATCGAGGCTTGTAATCCATGATCGAGGGCGGCGGCACCTCGGGCTGCCGGCCGGTGCCGGGCCGCGGACGTAACTGCCCGGGAGCGCCCTGCGGCGGAGGCGGCTGCTGTGCGGCAGCGATAGAGAGTCCGAGTACGAGCAGCCCGAAAACGGGCAGGATGTGCCTGCGCATTGGATCATTCTATCTGCGTACTGGGCTCGATGGCCCTTGGCAGAAACGGGGAAGGCTGCCGGCAGGCTGCCCGGTTTTGCGGCTCTTTTCACACCGGGCCCGGCGGTGTCGTCTGTGCAGCGGCCGGGATATGACTTCCGAGATACTCAAGACACGCACCGAGGCGTTCGCCAGGCGGATCGTGACTCTCTGTCTGCCGATGCTCGAGGACGCGCGGAGCCGAGACCTCGCCTACCCACTACTGCGCTCCGGAACCGCCGCCAACGCGAACTACGGCAGCGCACAGCGAGGCCGCTCGCACGACGAATTCACATTCCGCCTCGGGCAGGCCTGCGACGACATTGCCGAGGCCAGGCAGTGGATCGATCTGTGGCAAGGGGCGCGCATCTTGCCGGCGGAGGAGATCGAGACGCTTCGAAACGAAGCCGAAGAGCTGATGAAGATCCTGACCAGCGCCTACCTGACAGCAAAGGCACCCAGGCGAGAGATCGACGCCACCGGGAGATAACCCGATAGAGAGATAAGTAGATTGATGTTGCCGCGTAAGCCGAATCCTGTCCGCCTTCGCTTACGGCCTTGCGGCCGCGAGCTTCGGCGTGACGATCATTCCTCTAGCCCCGCCATTACTGGCGGGATCAAGCAGCCTACCCGGAAGTTCGTCGAACGGGCCGTTCGATTCCTCCACCGGCATCCTTGCGGCGCCGGCAGATTCTGACTCCCCTATTTGGCCTTGCTCCGTGCGGGGTTTTGCCTGCCACCGATGTCGCCACCGGCGCGGTGCGCTCTTACCGCACCTTTTCACCCTTACTCACGCGATGTCACCACCGCATAAGCGGTATATTTTCTGTGCCACTTTCCTTCGGGTTACCCCGACCGGGCGTTACCCGGCGCACTGCCCTGCGGAGTTCGGACTTTCCTCCCTCCGACGTCACCCTTTCGAGCTCCGTCGAACGACGA
>JACDDJ010000397.1 GCA_013817065.1 Acidobacteriota bacterium | reverse complement strand
CCGGATGAATGCATCGACTGCGGTGCGTGCGTGCCGGCGTGCCCGGTCGAAGCGATCTTCGCGCTCGACGAAACGCCCGACAAGTGGAAGGACTACATTACGAAGAACGCCGACTTCTACCAGAAATAGTCGAGACTTCCTCTACTGGGCCGCGGCGAGTCGCTCTTCGAGCAACTTCCGCGAATTCAGCCTCTCGGCGCGTCGCAGCTCGGCTTCTGCGGCGCGCTGCTTCTCAGCCGCAGTCGTCAAAATCAATCCCGGAATTTTGATCCGCTGGCCGCCGTGATCGGTCGCGACGAAGGTCAGATAGGCGCGGCTGGTCATTCGCCGGATCCCGGTCAGCGTCTCCTCCGAGAACACCTCCACTTCCACTTCCAGCGATGTTCCCCATGCGGCGGTGACGCAGGACCGGAGGATGATCAGGTCGCCGACCTTGATCGGGTGGAGGAACTGCAGGCCGTCCACCGCCGCGGTCACCAGCAAACTGCGCGTGTGACGATGACAGGCAATCGCGCCCGCGATGTCGATCAGGTGCATTACCGTGCCGCCGAGAATGAAACCGAGCGGGTTGGCGTCATTTGGCAATACGACCTGCACCATCTCGGTGAAGGTTTCGGATGGTGTCTTCGCGGCCGGCTCAATTGACATCGGAAGTGGTGAACGGCTGATTCGCGTGGTTCAGTTGCGGCAGTTGCGGTCGAGAAAAGACTTCAGCGTGCAGCGCAACTCCGGCGGCAACTCGTCGTCTTTAATCGTGCGCAGCAGTGTGACAGTGGACTGATAGCTCTTGACCTGGGCGACGCAGCGCGGGCACGCCGAGAGGTGGCGCTCGAGCGAGTCGTGGACGGCTGGTGGCAGCTGCTGCTCGACGTAGTCGGCAAGCAACCCCACCAGGTCCTGACACTTCCTCACGGGCACGGCGTCGTCGCTCCAGTCCGCATGCTTTCGGTCTAAAAGTCGTACCCGATCCACATCGCGAAACGCGGCTGACGGAACCAGTCACTGCCGCGCTTGCCCTCGTTGAGACCCTGGAACAGGAACACGGCGTCCTCATAGTCGCGGTTGAACAACGTTCGCCACGACCAGTCGAAGTGGATCGGGAAGCCGAGCGCGAAGGTCTCGAGGCCGATCCCGTAGGATGCCCGTCCATCGATCAATTTGAAGCCGGGGATGCTCACCGTCGGGCCGAAGACCGGGCGGTTGATGCCCAACAGCGCGTCAGGATCCGGCTCGATGCCGATAAGGGGCGTGTACTCGATCGGATCGTTGCTCCATACCTTGAACTGCTGGCCGGGGCCTTCGTAGCCGGCCGCGCCAAGGCCGGCGAAAAACACACCGCGCAGACCGCCGAGGACGCCGAACGGGGTCAGCGCCGCTTCGATGATCGGGAAGCGCAACTCGGCGTTGGCGAAGAACGCCTTATTGCCCAGGAACTCGAGGTAGTCATAGCCGCGCAGCTCGGAGTTGCCGCCGAAGTACAGGTAGCCGGGGAAGTCGCCCCAGCTCTTGAAGCCCCGGGCACGAAAGGCGAGCACGCCGGTCGTCAGGATCCGCTTGTAATAGCGGGCATCGACCTCCGCGGTCTGGCGGCTGATCAGGTTTCCGACCGCCGGGGCGTACTCGTACGCCAGGCGCACGGTGTTGCCGGCGAGCGGTCCGAACTCGCGGAAGACCGTCGTTTCCTGGATGTATTCGAGGCCG
This sequence comes from Acidobacteriota bacterium, assembly GCA_013817065.1. Lineage (GTDB taxonomy): Bacteria > Acidobacteriota > Vicinamibacteria > Vicinamibacterales > 2-12-FULL-66-21 > JACDCA01. The sequence goes on along the minus strand of JACDDJ010000397.1, from coordinate 3,390 downwards.
AGCGGCATGAAGTTGCCGCTGCTGAACAGGCGGCGTCCGAATCGCTCCTCCTGGAACTGGTTGGCGACATCCTGCAACTCGGGGATGTTGTATTCCTGCTTGAAGTTGAGCAAGCCGCCGGAGAACTGCACCCGCGCATAGCGATTGAGCGGATAGATCCCGAACGCGGTGACGCCCCTGGCGCTCTGGGTTGCCACCGAGTCGTCGCGATCGAGAAAGGCGTACTCGTATCCGTAGAGTTGACCGGGCTGGTAGCCGTAGTAGAACTGCGTCTGCGAGTAGGCCTGCAGGGCGTACTGCAGCCGGCGCGAGAGGTTCACGTAGGAGCCGGACAGCGTGCGGTATTGCGAGACCGACGCGGCGAAGAAGTTGAACTGCTTGTCGCCGAGGACGTCGGTGAAGGTGACCTGGGTGCCGCCGAAGAAGTCGCCGCCGCTCGTGACCCCCAGGGCCACCGGTGGACGTCCTTCGAGGAACAGCTTCTCGAACGTCCCCTTCGTGCGGACGTTGCTCTGGATTAGCGTGTGCGTGAGCGGCGGCTGGAAGTCGATCACCGGCCCTGGTGATCCGAAGTCGGAGCTCGCGACCTTGTTGAGCGGTTCCTCGCGCGCCAGCGTGTGAATCTCGTACTCACCCTTGTAGTAGCTGACAAACGCGATCCGCGGTGTCTTCTTGTCCCGCAGGACGACCGGCGAGACGTTGGCCGTCAGCGCGTCGGTGAACTGCTTCAACTCGCCGTTCTTCAGGTCGAGCGTCCAGATGTTGTAGATGTTGCCGTTGCGGGCCATCTCGGGATCGAGCGGCTGATTTGGGTTCGTCGCGGTCGACGAGAACACAATCGTGTTCTCGTCCATGAACTGCGCCCCGCCATCGTCATGCGTCCCGAAGCTGAGCTGGGTCTTCTTGCCCGTCGCGATGTCGAGCATGAACAGCTTGTCGTTGCCGCTGACGCGTGCCAGGTAGACGATTGACTTGCCGTCGGGCGAGAACGTCGGCGCGTAATCGCCGAACTGGTCGTTGGTCAGGTTCTTGAGCTCACCGGTCTCGATGTCGACGACGAAGATGTCACCGATAGCATTGCGCAACGCCGAGAAGGCAACGTGCCGTCCATCCGGACTGACGTCCGGCGACTCCGGCATGTCTACTGTCTTCAGCTCGATCCGCTTGTCGATCCTCTTGGTAACCGCATTGTGCAGGATCAGCGTCTTGTGCTTCTCGGTGCGGACGAAGTACGCGATCCGGTCACCACCCGGGGCCCACGACATCCACGGGACCGCGTTGTTCCGGAATCCGCCCGGCGTCACGATGTACTCGTAGCCGCGATCCTTGTTGAAACCGCTCGTGAGATTGCCGAGCACCTTGCTGTCCTTGGTCGACATCAGGACGATGTCGAGCTCCTGGTCCTTCCGGTTGCCGGCGGCTACCGCCATCATCTCGCCTGAGGGCGACGGCTCGATCGAAACCACTACCGAGTACGGCGTGCGGCCCGGCTTCGGCGCAAGATTGCGGCCGTAGTCAGCGGGACGTTCCTTGTCGCGGAACGGCTTGAACCGGTCCTTCAGATACTTCTCGAACTGCTCGTCGAACTCTTCCGCCTTGAGCCGGAACGCTTCTTCGTAGGCGCTCTCGCCGCCGCCGATGACCGCCTTGCGCAGCGCGAAGAGGAACTGCCGCAGCCCTTCCTTGCCCCAGCGCGATTCGATGAACTCGAAGGCCGCATGTCCGAGGTTGTACGGCAGCCGGCCATCCACGAACGCCTGGCCCTGGAAGTCGCTCATTGGCGGAATGTTGTCCGAGAGAGCGGCGTCGCGGACAGTCATCAGGTCGAAGGGATTCCAGTAGCCGGTCATGTGCTCGGCGAGACCCTCATCGACCCACAGCGGCAGACCGCGACGGAGCAGGGATCGCGGGATGATGTCGAACTCGAAGATGTGCGTCAGTTCGTGGGTGATGAGCCGGTAGAGCGAGTCAGAGGGTTCGTCAATCGGCATGACCATGCGATCGCGGAACGGCTCGGCGAATGCGAGCACCCCTTCGGGCAGCTCGGTCGGCTCGATGTTCTGCTGCTGGAATTCGCTCTGGGTCTTGTAGAGGACCATCGGCACTTTGTGCGCGAGGTCGTGTTTGAGGTCGGCGCTGACCTGTTGATATGCGCTTTCGGCGTAGCTCGCGACCCGTTCCAGGTGCACTTCGAGCTCGGGGTAGTAATAGAGCTCGAAGTGCTCGGTGGTATAGATCTTCCACTTGAAGTCGTCGTACCGGATCCGGTTCTTGCCGAAGTACGGGACAAAAGGCGTCTGGGCGAAGGCCTCGAGGCCCAGACCGAGGACCAGGGCGATTGCGAGCAGGGCCACGCCCAAGGGCGTGGTGGTGCCGCGCGTATTGCGCGTGCGCATGATTCACCTCAAAAGCAGCGAAGGGGAGTGCGATCGCCGCGATGTTACTGTAGCTAAGACGGTTGCCGCAATGGAGAGGTCCCCCGACAAGGTCGCGCGCAGCAAGCCTTATGCCCGGCAACCTTGCGTGCCGGAGCTTTTAGACGCCGTGGAACCGTCGAGCCCGCCGTCACAATGTCCCCTTCGGGCGAGCCCAACCGTCCTGTGCCGGGTACAATCGGGAATAAGCCACGCCCGTCCCGGTGTTTACCGGGATGAGCGCTGGCGCGATCTCAATGGTCTTTCGACGACGATCACCGCCGTCGGGGCCGGATGCACCAGGTGCAGAGGACCCCTTCACGACAGAGGCCTTGTCGTACGTCGACAGCCTCTATGGCACCGCTCTGCGACTGACGCGGCGGGCCGCCGACGCCGAGGACCTTGTACAAGACACCTATTTGAAGGCCTTTCGCGCATCGGCGCAGTTTCAGCGCGGAACGAACTTGAAGGCGTGGCTGTTCACCATCCTTCACAACACGTTCCGCAACATGCGGCGCCATGATGGCCGCAACCCGATCGACGTCGACAGCGAGGTCGTGGAGCAGGCCGAAGCGGTCGGCGGGCAGCAGCAGAATCCGGAGCAGATGCTGGCGCGCGCGACGCTCGACACCGACCTGCAGGCTGCGCTCGACGACCTGCCGGAGGCCTTTCGCCAGGCCGTCTGGCTTCGGGACGTCGAGGAGTTTACGTACGCCGAGATCGCCAAGATGATCGGAGCGCCGATCGGCACGGTGATGTCGAGGATTTCCAGGGGACGCCGGATGCTGTTTGATCGTTTGTCGAAGTTGAAGGCTGGGGCGGCATGAGCGGGCCGGGCGGAGCGCCGCGCGACGGCGAGTGTCGCGAGTGTGAGTCGCTGCTGGCCTCGTACGTGGACGGCGAGGCGCCGACAGCTGATCGCGAGCGGATCGAAAAGCACATCGATGCGTGCCCGTGCTGCCGTGGCTGGCTGGCG
>JACDDJ010000396.1 GCA_013817065.1 Acidobacteriota bacterium | reverse complement strand
GGTCGCGTGCTGCGTCAGCGCCCGGCTGTAGTCGCCGCCGCGAGACCAGTCGCTATAGGCGATCTTCGAGACGACGTCGCCGCGCTCCCGAAGCGCTTCGAGGACGACGCCGATGTCGAACTGGGTATTGAGGGTGTTCTTGACGCCGATTTCGATGTTGTCGAAATCGATAAATACAGCGATTTTGAGGCGTGTGTCTGCCAAAACTTGCTCTGTCCTTTGAAATTGATCCCTGCGGGGCGTCCCGCTCGGCGGGTCAAAATGCACCGGCGAGCTGTCGCCGGGGTGGCGCCGGCGATCTGTCGCCGGGGCCGTTCCGCCCGCTGCCGGGTGGAGGGTCCACCGGGCGCAAGGACCAATTATGTCTCTTTTTGGCTCAGACTGCTATTTTGCTCGGACGTCGTAGGCGTAGATGTTGTCCTGATCCCGCAGGAAGAGCTTGCCGTTGGCAATGACCGGGTGACTCCACGTCGGGCTGGATCCAACCGTGAGCTGGAAGCGGCCGTGCTCTTTGTAGGCGGCAGGATTGGCTTCGGCGATCGCCACGGTGCCGCGCTCGCTGTACAGGTAGAGCCGGTCGTCGGCAAACACCATCGACCCTTTGCCGACGCTGCGGTCCTTCCACGCCACCTGGCCGTCGTCGAACTTCATCGCGGTCAGGATCGCGCTCGAGAAGCCGTAGAGGTGGTCGCCAATCAGGATCGAGCTGGCGTGGTGATTGCGCATCTCGTTGGTGAAGTAGATCTCCTTTGCGGTCATCGTCTTGCCGCTGGCAGTCAGTTCGACGAGGCCGGCGCCAGTGCGATAGTCCGACGAGATGAATACTTTGTTGCCGCGGATGATCGGCGTCGCGATATTTGCCGTGCGATTGGCGGCGCGCGCGTAGCTCCATAGATGGCGGCCGTCGCGTGTGTCCACACCGAGCGCCTTTGCGTCGGTGAAGAAGACCGCCATCGGGATCCCGCCAACCGTCGCTGACACTGCCGACGAATACCCCGCCTCATCGTCTCCGCTGCGCCAGATCTCGGAGCCATCAGTCTTCTTGATCGCAACGATCGATGCGCCGCGGCCGCCGGCGTTCACGAGGATTCGATCCTGCAGGACGAGCGGCGACTCGCTCAGTCCCCAGCGGATGTTGCTGCCGCCGAATTTCTGCAAGACGTTGATCGTCCATGCGACCTTGCCTGTCGCGGAGTCGATCGAGGTGAGATCGCCGCTCGCGCCGAGCGAGTAGAGCTGCGTGCCGTCCACTACTGGTGTACCGCGCGGGCCGTCACCCTGGTCGTTGCTGAACCGTCGTCCGCTCTCACGTTCCCAGAGCTTCTTGCCGGTGGCGGCGTCGAAGGCCATCACGAACTCGGTCCCGCCACGCGCGCCCATCGTGTAGAGACGCCCGTGCGCCGCTGAGAACGACGAATAACCTTCGCCGGCGCCGGTCGTCTTCCACGCCAGCGGCGGACCCGCGGCCGGCCAGGTCTTCAGCAGACCCTTCTCGGTTGCAATCCCGTCCCGATTCTTGCCCCGCCACTGCGGCCAGTCATCGAGCGTCCGGTTCGAAACGTCGACTGTGACCGACAGAACACCGATAGCAGTGACGAACAGCGGCAGCGCGAATCGGGCGTTTTTCATGGCTCTTTAGACGACAAATCAGCCCTTCGGGCCTTTGGTGATTCGGACGGATTTCAGTTCGATACGCGTGGCTGGGGTCTCGCCGTTTACCGGCGCGCTTTCGATTGCCTGAACGGCCGGCATGCCGTCGAGCACCTTCCCGAACGCTGTGTACTTCCCGTCGAGGGAACTACCGTCGCCGGTGACGATGAAGAAGGAGGTGGAGGCGCTCGCGGGATCATCGCCGCGCGCCATCGAGACGATCCCCGCGACATGCTTCGTATCGTTGAACTCGGGCTGCAGCGTCTTGACGAGTTTCTGCTGTTTCTCGAGCAGCGGCGGACGGCTATCAATAGATCCCGTCTGGACCGCGAACCCACGGACGACCCGGTGAAACGCCATTCCGTCGAATACGCCCGCGTCCGCAAGCCGTAGGAAGTTCCTGACGTGTTCGGGGGCCTTCTCAGGCATGAATCCGATCGTGATCGGGCCCGAGCTGGTGTCGAGTACCGCTTGATAGTGCGCGAGCTCCTCAACCGATTCGGTCGAGAACGGCACGACAGCGGGCGGCGGCGTGTCACGGATGGTGACCGAGACGATCTCGATGCGAGCAGCCGGCACTCCGTCTGTTGAGGCGGGTGCCTCCGATATCCGTTGGACCACCTCCATGCCTTCCGAGACGCGCCCGAAGATCGTGTACTTCCCCGTCAATGCCGCCTGGTCGGTGACGCACACAAAGAACTGCGATCCGGCGCTGTCAGGTTTGCCGGGCTGGAGAACTGCCGCCACCGCTCCGCGCGTCGCGGGTTCAGCCGAGAACTCGGGTTTCAGTTTGCCGAGGCCGCCGGTTCCGTAGGCCTTCACCTTCGCGGGGTCCTTTGAGAGCGGATCGCCGCCCTGGATGATGCCGAGCTTGATGACCCGGTGAAACGCCGTCCGGTTGAACGCCCCCTCGCGCGCCAGCTTCATGAAGTAGCCGACGTGATTCGGTGCGAGTTCCGGCTTCAAATCTATGACGAACTCTCCCTCGGTTGTGTTAACCACCGCCTGCTTGCCTTTCATCTCTGCCGGTTGCAGCGGCGTGACGAAGAAGCTCTGCAAAACGAAGGTGAGGGCGAGCGCGATAGTCATTGTCAGAGCGATCTCAACACACGGATTACACGGAAGCAACAAAGGATGGCGGCTGGATATCGGTCACGCACGCGCATACTGTTCAGTGTGACGCAACCATGAAGATGGCCCTCTATTCGGACCTGGTGCCGTGGTATCACCTCGTGGATCCCGCCGAGGACCATCTCGAAGAGGCCGACGCGTTCGAGGTGGCCTTCACCCGAGGCGCAGTGCGGCCACCGTCGACGCTGCTGGAACTTGGATCGGGCGCGGGCCACAATGCGCTTCACATGAAGCGGCGGTTCAAGTGCACGCTCACGGATCTGTCGCCGCAGATGCTGGCGCGAAGCCAGGCGCTGAACCCTGAGTGCGAGCATCTCCATGCCGACATGCGCACCGTCCGGCTCGGACGAACGTTCGACACCGTCCTCGTTCACGACGCAGTCTGCTACATGACGACCGAAGAGGACCTGCTCGCTGCCGCACGATCTGCCTTCGTCCACACGGCGCCAGGCGGACGGGCGATCTTTGCCCCGGACTGCGTCCGCGAGACCTTCCGTGAGTCGTCCGAGGTGATCTCCGGCGACGACGGCACGCGCGCGTTGCGCTGCGTGGCGTGGACCTGGGATCCCGATCCGCGCGACTCGACGGCGAGCGTCGAGTTCGCGTTCCTTCTCCGCGAGGGAACGAGCGTGTCAGCCGTCCACGATCGTCATGTCGAGGGACTTTTCTCTCGGGGCACATGGGAGCGCATCCTCGCCAGCACAGGCTACACCGTCGAGACGATGCACCGGCCTATCGGCGACGGCGAGTTCGACGATGTGTTCCTGTGCCTCCGCGGAGCCGACATATAAACACGGATTACAAGCCTTCCCGTTGGTTGAGTCAGCCCTTCCGTCAGGTGGTGTTCCAGTGAAATTCGTGTCGCCACACGGATCATACGGACCGGCGCGGAACACACGGATAAGAGCCTTCTAGAGGTCGCGTACCGCGCCTTTCCGTTGGTTGGGTTCCGTGAAATCCGTGTCGATCCGTTTTATCCGTGTGTGTCTTTGGACCGACGAAGGACCAGCGGCGGCGCCGCCGCGGCAGACGAGCGGGATTGTCGCAAGATTCGCGCGCAGAGTTTCGATATCAGCCGCAGGGTCCAGCGCCAGTACCGCGGCTTGGTCGAGCTCGATTCGCGAATCGAGGAAGTCGGCGTCCGGGCACGAGAGGATCACGCCGGCATTCAGTTGCTCACCGCGCTCGACACGCGGCACGACGCGGATCACCGCATAGTCGTAGGTGTACTCAGCTGACACGGGCAGCCTCGTCGACAAAACTGCGTGGCGCGGCGAGTCGATCCACACACCACGTTGCTCCGACGCCGGCAGGACGGACTCGAGGCCCACCCAACAATCTCATACTCGTAAGCAACCGACGAGGACTGTAAGACCGCAGTCAGGTTCCCAAGTGCAATGCCAGACAGGAGCGGGCTGGACGGGATGGTCCGGGGTTTGCCTTGCTTGACCCTCGAATGGGTAAAGCGGCTGTGCGGAACTGGGCGTGGGTGTTGGCGGCCGGCATCGGTGCGATGACCTCGCATGGGCCGGCGTGGTCCGCTGAAGCGGCGCAACAGAAAGCACGTGGGCCCGCCGCGACGAAACCGGCAGCGCCCCAGTTCGCTCGTTACCAGGTTGCGGCCGGGACCGCGCTCCTGCTGAAGATGAGTACGCCCCTGAACTCGGGTACCGCTCTCGTTGACGACCAGGTGGAGGCGGTGCTGTGGAGCCCGGTCGTGCAGGACGGCATCGAGCTGGTGCCGGCCGGATCCGTCGTCTTCGGCAAGGTCACGGATTTCACGCGCGCGACGGACCAGAGGCCGACCGGCTCGATCTCCTTCGCGTTCAAGATCATCCAGCATGCTGAGACCGGCAGCCGCGAGACGCTCAGCACCCAGAAGATCATCATGGAAGGGCAGCGCGTCGTCCACACCGGACGCGGCAAGCCGAAGAAGCGGCTCGATCCGATTGACGTCGCCATTCCGGCGGGCATGCGACTCGTCGCGATGACTGCCGAGCCTCTCCTCGTCCGCATCCCGCGCTGAAACCTTCTGTGGCGTCGCGCCGCGCCCTCCGGTCCGCTGCTAGACTCGGCGGAGGAGCGCGCGATGCAAATCATCTTCCTCTTGCTGGCTTTGACAGCCGCGGCCGGCGCCAGGCCGGCACCGTCTCAAGATCCGGCTCGAGCCAAGGCGCAGATCCTCGAAGTCGACGCGGTTGCGGTCGATCGCCATGGCAAGCCCGTAGCGGACCTGAGAGCCGAGGACGTCGAGATCTGGCTGGAAGGCTATCGGCTTCCGCTTCAATCCCTCACCGTGCTGAGCGAGCAC
>JACDDJ010000395.1 GCA_013817065.1 Acidobacteriota bacterium | reverse complement strand
ACCAAGTACCTGGCGCTCAAGGGCGCCTCGGAGTACCGCGCCTTCGCGTCGATCGACAACGCGCCCGAGGAGCGTGAGCGGGGCATCACCATCGCCATCGCCCACGTGGAGTACGAGACCGAGGCGCGCCACTACGCCCACGTCGACTGCCCTGGTCACGCGGACTACATCAAGAACATGATCACCGGCGCAGCCCAGATGGACGGCGCGATCCTCGTGGTTTCGGCCGTTGACGGCCCGATGCCCCAGACCCGCGAGCACGTGCTGCTCGCCAAGCAGGTCAACGTTCCATACATCGTTGTCGCCCTGAACAAGGTTGATGCGGTGGATGACGCGGAGCTGGTCGACCTGGTCGAGCTCGAAGTGCGCGAGCTGCTGACGTCGTACGGCTTCCCCGGCAACGATATCCCGGTGGTTCGCGTGTCGGCGCTCGGCGCCCTCAATGGCGAGCCCGACGGCGTCGGCACCGTACTGAAGCTGATGGAGGCGCTCGACACCTATATCCCGATGCCCGAGCGCGAGGTTGACAAGCCGTTCCTGATGCCGATCGAAGACGTGTTTTCGATCTCGGGTCGCGGCACCGTCGTGACCGGTCGTATCGACCGCGGCACGGTCAAGGTTGGCGAGGAAATCGAGATCGTCGGCTTCAAGCCGACCGAAAAGAAGATCGTCACGGGCGTCGAGATGTTCCGCAAGCTGCTGGACGCCGGCGTGGCTGGCGACAACGTTGGCGTGCTGTTGCGCGGCGTGGAAAAAGACGACGTGGAGCGCGGCCAGGTGCTGTGCAAGCCCGGCTCGATCAAGCCGCACACCAAGTTCAAGGGCGAGGTCTACATCCTGTCGAAGGAGGAGGGCGGCCGCCACACCCCGTTCTTCAACGGCTACCGTCCGCAGTTCTACATCCGCACTACGGACGTGACCGGCTCACTTCAGCTGCCGGAAGGCGTCGAGATGGTGATGCCGGGTGACAATACCTCGATCGTTGCGACGCTGCACACGCCCGTCGCGCTCGAAAAGGGTGCACGCTTCGCGATTCGTGAAGGCGGCCGCACCGTCGGCGCCGGCACGATCTCGGAAATCCTGGAATAGGACAACTTCCAAACGACCAACCTCCAACTTCCAAGCCATTGGAAGTTGGCAGTTGGCAATTGGTAGTTCTCAGGGAACAGAGCAATGAGAGACATCATCCAGTTGGCGTGCACCGACTGCAAGCGCCGCAACTACAGCACGACGAAGAACAAGAAGAAGACGAGCGAACGGCTGGAGTTCAGCAAATTCTGCCGCTTTTGCCGCAAGCACACGCCCCACAAAGAGGGCAAGTAGACCGCCTATCGGCGAACAGGTATTGCCTGGTCTCGATGGGGTGCTTGACTTGAGACGAGCGAGCGAAGCGAGTGAGCGGCCGGAACGGAGCGCAAGCGAGTGAGGTCGCTAGCCGGGGTGCAGGGGCCCCCGGCGATAAATAAAGGACAGTAGCTCAATTGGCAGAGCACCGGTCTCCAAAACCGGGGGTTGGGGGTTCGATTCCCTCCTGTCCTGCCAGTATCGGGTTGGTAGGTAGGCAGTGACGGAGCGGCGAGCGGAACGGAGCGAGCGTCGACCCTTCGACAGGCTCAGGGTCGTCCTGAGCAGAGTCGAAGGACGAAGCGCGAGCGAGTGAAGCGAGCCTAAGCGACGGCCGCAGGCCGGAGCGCCAAGGACAAGCACCGGTCTCCAAAACCGGGGGTTGGGGGTTCGATTCCCTCCTGTCCTGCCAGAGTCTGCGAGCGTTGCAAGTCGACAGGTCGGGTGCCGGGGCTCCCGACGCGTTAGGAAAATTATGAAAACCGCAATGGTGGAGCACGACGAGTCGATCGCCGGACGGGCCAGGGGCGGCGTGGCCGGCTGGTGGGGGCGCTCCTCGCGCTTTCTGTCCGAGGTCCGCAACGAAATCGCCCGCGTGACGTGGCCGAGCCGCAGGGAAGTCTACGCGACGACGATCGTCGTGATTCTCACGTCGATTTTCTTCGGCGTGTATCTCTACGGCGTCGACGTCGCCTTCTCGGCCATCGTCGGATGGATCTTCCGCACCTTCTCGGCGGCATGACGACGATGACCGACGATCGCACGAAGCAGTGGTACATCGTCCACACCTACTCGGGCTTCGAGAACAAGGTGAAGGAATCGCTCGAGCAGCGCGTCAACGCGTACGGGCTGCAGGACGAGATCGGCGAAATCCTGATCCCGACCGAGCAGGTCGCCGAGATGCGTGCCGGCAAGAAGGTGGTCAGTTCGAAGCGGTTCTTCCCCGGCTACATCCTTGTCGAGATGCACATGTCCGACAACGCCTGGCACGTGGTGAAGAACACGCCGAAGGTGACCGGGTTTGTCGGCGCCGGCGCCAAGCCGACGCCTCTGACGCGCGAAGAGGTCGACCAGATCCTGAACCAGGTGACGGAAGCGGCCGAGAAGCCGAAGCCGAAGTATTCGTTCGAGAAGGGCGACCAGGTCCGGATCAACGAGGGTCCGTTCACCAGTTTCAACGGCGTCGTCGACGAGGTGAACCTCGATCGCAACACGTTGAAGGTCATGGTTACGATTTTCGGCCGGGCCACACCGGTCGAGCTTGATTTTCTGCAGGTAGAGAAGCTCTAAAGCAATGGCGAAAAAAGTACAGGCGATGGTGAAGCTCCAGATTGCGGCGGGGAAGGCAACCCCCGCGCCGCCGGTCGGGACCGCGCTCGGTCCTCACGGCGTCAATATCATGGACTTCTGCAAGAACTTCAATGCGAAGACGTCCAAAGACGAGGGCCTCATCATCCCGGTCGTTGTGACGGTCTACGCGGACCGGTCCTACAGCTTCATCACCAAGACGCCGCCGGCACCCATCCTGCTGAAGCGGGCCGCGAACCTGGCCAAGGGATCCAACGAGCCGAACAAGAACAAGGTCGGCACCGTGACCCGCAAGCAGGTCGAAGACATCGCCAAGCTCAAGATGCCGGACCTGAACACCGAGTCGGCCGAATCGGCCTACAGGACCATCGCGGGCACCGCGCGCTCGATGGGCATTGACGTGATCGGCTAACTCGCGCGCAAGCGCGCGAGATGGTAGATGGAAGATGGTAGATGGCAAAGTGCTCCCCGCCGCCAACATTTGCTGATCAAGCGGCCGGTTGCCGCAAACAAACGGGCCGAGCGTGAGCGAGGGCTGGCAGGCGCTGGGGGTGGGGCCCCAGCGCAAACTGAATAGAGTGGGAGGCCTTCGGGCCGCTTGCACCACAGAGGTAAGACATGCGTAAACCAGGTAAGAAGTTCGCTGCCGCGCGGCAGCAGGTGCCGGAGCGTCCGCACACTCTCGAGGACGCCGTTCCCCTCATGCAGAAGGTGAAGTTCGCGAAGTTCGACGAGACCGTCGAACTGGCGCTTCGCCTGGGCGTCGATCCGAAGCACGCTGACCAGATGGTCCGCGGCACGGTCGTGCTGCCGAACGGCCTCGGCACCACCAAGAAAGTGCTGGTCATTGCCGGCGCCGAGAAGCAGAAGGAAGCCCAGGAAGCTGGCGCGGATCACGTTGGTGGCGAAGAGCTCGTCGACAAGATCCAGGGCGGCTGGATGGACTTCGACGCCGTCGTCGCCACCCCCGACATGATGCGCGCGGTCGGTAAGCTCGGTAAGGTGCTCGGCCCCCGCGGCCTGATGCCGAACCCGAAGACCGGCACCGTCACGCCGAACATCGCCAACGCGGTGAAGGAAATCAAGGCCGGCAAGGTGGAGTTCCGCGTCGACAAGACCGGCATCATCCACGCCCCGGTGGGCAAGATCTCGTTCTCGGCCCAGAGCCTGATCGAGAACGCCCACGCGCTTGTTGACAGCGTGGTCAAGGCTAAGCCATCCGCCGCGAAAGGCAAGTACCTCAAGAGCGTGACGATGTCGTCGACGATGGGGCCGGGGATCCTGATCGACACCGCCCACGTTCTGGAAACGGTGAAGCACTAAGTCATGGCTGTCACACGAGCATCGAAAGTCGAAGATCTGAAGTCCCTCGAGGACGCGTTCAAGGGAACGGAGAGCGCCGTCCTCGTCGATTACCGCGGCCTGAAGGTCCCGGAAGTTACCGAGCTGCGCCGCCAGGTGCGTGCCGCACGCGGTGAATACAAGGTTGTGAAGAACACGCTCGCCAAGCGCGCGCTCAAGGGCACGGCCTTCGAGACGCTGGACGAGTTCTTCGTCGGCACGACGGCCATCGCCTATGCGGGCGATGACCCGGTCGCGCTCGCGAAGGTTCTGACGACGTTCGCCAAGACCGCCCCCGCGCTGAAGGTCAAGGCGGCCGTGGTGCAGGGACGGCAGATCAAGGCCGCCGAGGTATCCGAGCTCGCGACGCTGCCAGGCAAGCCGGAGCTCTACGCCAAGCTTCTGTTCCTGCTGCAGTCGCCGATGGTCCAGCTGGTGAGCGTCCTGAACGCCGCGCCGCGTGACCTGATGAATGTGTTGTCGGCCGTAGAGAAGAAGAAGTCGGAAGCGGGCGCGTAGTCGCCCTTCGTCGTTAGGCACTGTAGGCAGCAAGTCGAAGCTAACCAGCGGCCCGAGCGAAGTCGAGAGACGAAGGGCGCGCACGAACGTAGGGATTACCGGCCCGAGCGAGGAGCGAGGGCTGGCAGGCGCTGGGGGTGGGGCCTCAGCGCAAATTGAGTAAAGAGGACAGAGTAATGGCCGAAATGAATCAGCAGCAGGTTGTCGACTACATCAAGGGAATTTCCGTGCTCGAGCTCTCGCAGCTCGTGAAGGCGCTCGAGACCGAGCTCGGCGTGTCCGCAGCCGCAGCGATGCCGATGGGCATGATGCCGATGGCCGGCGGCGCGGGCGGCGGCGCGGCCGCGGCCGAAGAGCAGACCGAGTTCACGGCCACCCTGACGGAAGTCGGCACCAACAAGATCAACGTGATCAAGGTCGTCCGCGAAGTCACCAGCCTCGGACTCAAGGAAGCCAAGGATCTCGTCGAGGGTGCTCCCAAGGCCATCAAGGAAGGGATCCCCAAGGACGAGGCCGCGGCCATCAAGAAGAAGTTCGAGGACGTCGGCGCCAAGGTCGAGATCAAATAAGGGGTTGCGCCGGCC
>JACDDJ010000394.1 GCA_013817065.1 Acidobacteriota bacterium | reverse complement strand
AGCCGCGGCTTTGCCAGACTGGTGGCAACACGCTCCTCCATCGTCATGATGGAATCGAGCGCCACCGTGGGATCCTGTTCGCGGACGGCTGTTCGCAGAGCCTGGATGTGCGCGAACGGATCATCGGTCGTGCGCACGGCGAAAATGATCGACCCGCGCGTCCACCAGTCAGGGAATTGGCGGTACGCAATGAAGAGGTCCGCCGCCGCCGGCTCTGTCACGCTCGACTGCCGTACGTCCTCAACGATGCCGACCACTTCAGCGTCGGCACCGCCGCCGATCCTGCCAGACCGCAGTGGCACAACTTTGCCGAGCGGCTCAGGCCCCAGATATTGGCGCGCGAATGATCGGCTCACCACAACGACGCGCTTCGTCGAGGCGCGATCGGCATCCGATAAGAGTCGCCCCTGGACCAGGCGGAGTCGAAGCGCTGCGAAGTACTCTGGATTAACCATTCGCAGGTTGGCGCGTACTTGCTGTTTGATCGCGGGGTTCACCGGCGACGGCATCTCCGTGCCCAGCGCGCTGCCCAGGCTCAGGAACGGCAGCGCATCCGCGGCAGCCGCCGCTGCAACGCCGGGTTGTGCGCGCATTCGCGCGATCACGGCGTCCGCCAGCGCAACGTGGCGAGGCCCGTCCGAGTTCTGCGGCGGCAGATCCAGTCGGGCGGTCAGGACGTTCGCCGCGTCGTAACCGCGGTCCGCGTGCATCAGTGCGACGAACGATCGCGTGAGCAGGGCCGCGCCGACGAGCAGCACGCATGCGAGCGCCACTTGCGCGGCCATCACCGCCGCGCGCAGGCGAGCGGAGGGCGTTCGGCCGCCGCCCGCTACCGATGCGGCGCTCTCTTGGGCAAGCGCGTACGTGAGATCAAGGCGTCCTGTTTGGGTCGCTGGTATCAAACTGCAGGCGACGCTCGCCACGATCGCGAGAACGGCGGCAAACAACACGACCGGCAGGTTCAGAGCGATGTCGGCGGCACGCGGAAAGTCAGCGGGTAGCAGCGCAGGCAATACCCGCTGCATAACGGCCGCGAATGTGACGCCGGCAACCGCTCCGGCCGAGCCGATCACGGCGCTCTCAGTGACGAGCTGGCGCACGAGCTGGCTACGGCTCGCGCCGAGGGCGGCTCGAACCGCCAACTCACGCCGCCGTGTCGTCGCGCGCGCAAGCTGCAGGCCTCCGACGTTGGCCGTCGCGGTCGCGAGTAGCAAACCGACGGCCGCGAGCAGCACGATGATGGCTGGCCGCACGTCGGCGGTCATCGCGTCGATCGCCGGAGTGACGGAGACGTCCGAAGGCGCATCGCTGCCAAACATCGCAACCGCTGCAAACCCCGGATCTGGCGCCGTCCGAGCCCTGGCCGTCGCTTCCGCCGCCGCCTGCTGCGGTGTGACACCCGGTTTCAGACGCGCCATGGCACCGAAGATCTGAATCCGTCGAACACCATTGGCGCCTAACACCCCTCCAACCGGCATGGGCAGCCAGGCGCGTGTTTCCCGGTCGGGAAACGCAAAGTCGCGCGACATAACACCGATAACCGTGACCGGCTGATCGTCGACTCGCACGACCCTGCCGATCGCATCATCGCGGCCGCCGAACCACTCCTGCCACAGCCCATATGAAAGGATCGCGACGCTCGCAATCGGATAAGCGCCGCCGTCGTATTGCTCGTCGCCGGTTGTGAAAGCACGACCACGCAGGGGACGCACGCGGAGGACGTCAAACATCGAGGCCGTCAACCGGACCACTTGCAGCCGCGCAGGTTCGCCGCCGCTCGCGACCGCCGTCATTGCGCTACCGCCGAGGCCGTAGCCACCAATCGCCTCGGCTGTCGACGCCTGGTCAC
The DNA here is from genome assembly GCA_013817065.1 of Acidobacteriota bacterium. Taxonomy (GTDB): domain Bacteria; phylum Acidobacteriota; class Vicinamibacteria; order Vicinamibacterales; family 2-12-FULL-66-21; genus JACDCA01. The sequence continues at coordinate 3,252 of JACDDJ010000394.1, read as the reverse complement.
GCCACGCGAGATAGGCGCCGTTGGAGATGGTCCCTGGAAGCCGCGCCTGTTGCCCTTTGCGCGATTCCGTCACACGCAGCAGGCGATCGCCGTCCGCCCACGGGAGCGGCTTTAGCAGCACGCCATATGCGACGCTGAACAGCGTCGTCGTCGCCCCGATGCCGACCGCCATGGTGAGGATCGCAAGTGTTGTATATCCCAGGTCGCGGCGGAGCAGCCTACACGCGTACCGCAAATCGTTCATGGCGTAACACTACCATCGGCAAAGGTACGATTCTATCGTCGCCGCCCAGTGGCAGATCGGCGCACGCGCTCGATCTCCTGCGGTGTTGGCTGTTGTTGGACGGCTTGTCTGGCCGCAAGTGTTTAGCGGCGGTTATCGGTCGAATGCTCCGGCATTCGGTCTTCCTACGGACCTGCCCGTCGCCCGCCCCGCGCGTGCGCCGCCGCTGCTCGCCGCGGCGGGAGAGGCGCAGGCCGACGAGTACGAATCGGCCCCCTGAGCGACGCCTATCTGGCTGTCAATCTGCCGGAGGTGTGTCCGATCCCGCGCCCGGGCGTCTCGACGGCTTGACACCGCTGCGGCCGGTGCCATGATCGGCGCGTTCGGGGGGAGAGAAGCGCAGTCGTCTTTCAGCGAGCGGTTGTCGTGATCTGGTAGTCCGGCATTCTGACACTGCTGATCTGGTTTCTGGCTGACTTGATTCCTCAGAATTCAAACTGACCCACTACCGACGTTGCCCTTTTCTTGCCCTTTCCCTGCTACATAGAGCAGCAAACGACAGCAACGTCCGACACAACCGAGAAGGTCAGAATCGTGCTATTCCACGGATGATCCTGCGCGATCCGGCACGGTCCAGCACACGGCAGCCAAGCGCGGCTAACGCTTCCTATTCCGGCTGTTAACCGGAGGGTTCCTGGTTCGAGTCCAGCCCGAGGAGCCAGCCTTCTAAGACCAATAGAATCAAGTACTTGCGAATACGCCCAATTTGGCGTCGTGTAAGTGCTGTTCGGTCAGCAGCTTACCGTAGACAAGGCCGCACTGGACGATGTCCGCAACTGGCTGACCCCGCAGTGGGCCGCGACACGTCATGACCGTTAGATTCCGATTCTCGCAATCTCGGCAGGCGTGAGCCTTCGCCCCGCTCGATCCGCTATGGTCGCGCGGCCGAACGCGCCGCCGTTCGCCTACTGTCGCAGTTGGCGGCTTCCGGAAGGTCTGCATCACGGAGCCGACGCTTCACCATGCGGAACACATCAACACGCGACATGCGCTCACCGCTGAACGTCCGCTCCTTGGTCATCGTCCGCCACAGCGGCAAATCCGGCTCGCCGCCGATCCCGGCGGCCGCCAGATAGGCATCCAGATAGGCTCTCGCCTTGGGATGGAGCGGGATCTCGTACGTGCCGTTCCTATCGTGAAGGCGAAGCCAGTCCTGCCCGTCACGCGCGAAGCAATCCTCCACGTCCATCGCGACCACGGCCGAGACGCGTGCGAAACCGAAAGCCATCGTCGCGCTCAGCGCGCGGTCGCGCAACCCGGAGCAGTCGCTCACATCGACGGAATCGAGCAGCAGCCTGATCTCCTGCGGTTGCAGCACCGCCGCCTTGGTCTTGGTCTTCGGCGCCGCGTCCCTGGGGCCGCGTACGGGCGACGCCGGATTCACCGGCACGACCTTCCCGGTGACGAGGTGATCGAACAGGCCTCGAATCGCGCCCAGGTGCTGCTGCACTGTACGCGCCGCCTATTCACGGGTCATCTCGTCCGCATAGGCGGTGACGGTGAACAGGGTGATGTCGGCGAGCTCGAGATTGCGGTCATCGCACCAGTTCATGAACCGCATCACCGCCTGCGCATAGGCCTGGCGGGTATTGCGGTTGCCGATGCCCGTTTTCGAAGAACTCAACCGTGCGCCGTTCGGCCTCCGGTCCAGCCCGACGGATGATGGCGGGAAGCCCTGCGATCTCCCACGTGCGCGGGATGCCGAGCGCACCGCCGGGCCCTGGGCGTGAAGCGGGATGACTGGCCGCTCGAGGACCCAAAGGGAAAGCCGGTCGAGGTCGTGCGAGCAATCTCCGCGACAAGGCTCGCACTCGCGTGCAGGAGTTGGTCGAGAGAGTGCCGAGCCAGCCGCTGAAGCCCCGGTCGTGGACCAAGCGCCACTGAATCATCGAAAAGGCCTGTTTACGCGGCTTAACGGATGAGCCAGCCGCGGACATCGTCCAGTGGGCGAGCCCTGCCAATAAAGGTAATGAACTCAGCAACTTGCGAGTTCGCTCTTCGCTCGATGGCCTACCGATTGCGCTCCAACACCTTGTGGCTGCGTAGGCCGCGCTGGACGATGTCCGCAATTGGCGGAGCGACCGTTGTGCCGCCCCTCGGATCGCGATCGCGCCTCCATATCTCCAGCACGGCGACGACCCTGAGACACCTCTCCCGGCACTTCGCTCTATCACCACGACGCGCCGAGCGAACCGGTGCTGTGTACCTATTGGGTTGACATTCAAGACAGCCACCCAGGCTGCCGTACTTCTTCTTCCAGAGGTAGAAGGTCGCCTCGGCGATGCCCGTCTGTCGACACGCATCGGCGACTGGCGTGCTGGACTCCGCCCGACGCAGGGCGTAGTGACTTGCTCTTCGGTGTAAGTCGATTTCTTCATCGCTTCTCCTTCCCCCCGTGGGGGAGCCGGAAGCGACCCGTACTCTCCTTGTCAGCCGTCTCGAAAATCTGGGACAACGTCAGGTACGGCGGCCGCTGACCCATCTCGTTGAGACCACTCTGAATCGCAACGCTCTGTGCGCGTAGAGACAGATACGCAGCGCGCGATGTTCGGGCATCACCCGACCGAGCGCCACCACGGTCAGTACTGCCAATGTGGCAAGAAGCGCCACGCGGGGTCCTTCACGCGGATGCGTGGACACCGAGGCGTGGCGCGAGGTCTTCCCCCCAGCTCGGGCTCCTGCCCGTCACAGGGTGGGACTGGGGCTGGACGCCGGCCATGTTCGTCGCGCCCAGTCACTCATGCCAATTGGTTCTGCGGCGAGGAGTTGGACGCTGGCTGCGCTCACGCGGCCGTGACCAGCCAGTTGCGAAGTCCGTTGATCAACGACAATTAAATTTGCAAGTCGCGTTGCGTCGCCCGGTTTGCTACTCGGGGACAATCGTTGCCTCATCACATTTGCTACCGCTCATGACGAGCGGAGGAGGCGCGAGTGGCACCGATCAGTCTGGCGGGGCGGCAAGAATTAGT
>JACDDJ010000393.1 GCA_013817065.1 Acidobacteriota bacterium | reverse complement strand
GGCGTGAGCTTGGCGTCGAGCGTTGCGAACCAGGCGAGCGCGTCGGCGACCGAGCGCTGGCTGCCCGATGAAATGTGCTCGCCGGCGATCTTGACGCTGAGCGCCTCGGGCTTGAGGCGGGCGCCGCTGCAGGTCTCGCACGGGCGGCTGCCCTGGTAGCGCGACAGCTCCTCGCGCATCCACGCGCTTTCGGTCTGGTTGAAGCGCCGCTGGAGGTTGCCGAGCACGCCTTCGAACGGCTTTTTCACCTCGTAGGACTTGCGGCCGTCGATGAAGCGAAGCGTGACCGGCTTGCCGGCGGTGTGCCCGTTGTCCGGCAGCGTCCATGAAGTCAGGTGCTCGTTGACCGGACGGTCGAGCGACAGCCGTTCGCGGGAAACGAGCGCGAGGACGACGGCCGCCGCGACCGGCTTGCTGATGGATGCTGCCTGGAACCGCGTGTCGCGCTCGACCGTGCGCTTCGATGCGATGTCCGCGTAGCCCCAGCCGCGCGTCCACTCGATGCGGCCGTCCTTGAACACAGCGACGCTGACGCCCGGCACGTTGAGCTCGCGCATGCGGTTCTCGAGCGTCTGGGTCTGGAGCGGCCGTCCCCTGACGATCACGGGAGGAAGAAGCCGTTCGGCGACGGTTGCGACGGACCGGTCGAGGGAGCGCTCCTGACCGAGCACTCCCCAACTTGCCGCGGCAAGCACGAGCGCGCCGATATACCTGGTCATGTGGTGGCCGACGATAGTTCATCGATGGCCTCCCTGCAAGCGGCCTGGCGCAGGGAGTCTTCGAAACCGCGCCGGCCATGCGCCGGCCGTATCAGCGCGAGCTGCCAGGCGCCCGCCTCGAGAGGCTCCCCGCTGGCGCCAGCTGACCCCATGGCTGCAAAGCCAGGTCAGATTGTTTCTTTCATTGCGGCCGCCGCGAAAGAGGCGGAGTTTCAGCTCGCGAGCGGGTCAGGGTTTCGTGGCCGACGCAGGATCGTATCAATCGCTGGAGGGCGCCGCATCCGCGGCGGGGCTTCGCGGAGGTTTCGCGATCCTCAGGGCGCCCCTTCGCCTGCCGGCCGCCAGCTCACGGGCAACCGCTTGCGCGGGGCATGATGCGGAACTCCAGGGTGACGTCGCCGGTTCAGGGCGCCACGCCGCACAGTCGTCGCGACGGCAGCAGGGCTGTGGCGTTCATCCCAGCCGCTCAGGGCGCCAGCGAAGTCCCGCGAGCAGGATCTGCTGCAGCAGGTCCTCGTACGTGACTTCCGCGCGTTCGGCCGATTCCCCGAAGTCCTCGCCGTAGGCGATCTGTGGATTGGGGTTGGCCTCGATCACAAAGACCCGTTCGCTCTCGTCCATCCGCAGGTCTATGCGCGCGTACCCGCTGAGGTCCAACGTCCGGTAGACGCGCTTGCAGAGCCGCTGGATCTGCGCGGCGGTCTCGTCGGGCATCTCCGCCGCGCGGGTCTTGATCCCGTACTTGCGCTGGTACTTGGCGCTCCACTTCACGCGCTCGGTGGCAATCCGGTGGACCTCGTCCGGCATCTTCGTGAAGTGCAGCTCCCACACCGGGAACACGCGCAACCGCTGATTGCCGATGATGCCGACGTAGAGCTCGCGGCCATCGACGTAGCGCTCGATGATCGCGTCGGTGCCGATGCTCGCGTGGATGAATGCGACCCGCTCCCGCATCTTCCCCTCGTCGTCGACGACCGATGCCTGCGAGATGCCGATCGACGCCTCCTGCGTCAGCGACTTCACGATCAGCGGGAACGCCATACGCCTGGGCAGCCGCGGCTTCCGGCCCACGTGCACGACGAGGAAGTCGGGCACGGGGATGCGATGGTAGGAGAGGAGTGTCTTCGACAGGGCCTTGTCGCGCGCCAGCATCAGACCACGCGGGTTGCACCCGGTGTACGGCACGCGCAGCAGCTCGAGATACGAGACGACGTTGTGGTCGAACGCGCCGATCTCGTGAAAATTCTCCATCAAGTTGAAGGCGATGTGCGGCTTGAACTCCTCCACCGCCCGCCGGATCACCGTGAGGTCGTCCTTGATGCCGACCGGTCGCACGTCGTGCCCCATGTCGCGCAGCGTGGTCAGCACGTCGTATTCAGTCTTCCACTGGACCGCCATCAGATCGTGGCCTGATACATCCTCCGGCGGAACGAGATAGTCGTGCATCAGCAACGCAACGCGCAGCTTCCTCACAGCACCACCCGATGCCGGCCGCTGTGCAGGTAGTTCATTGTCTGCACCGTCAGGACGACCATGAACTCGGTCTTCGCCGTTTCGGGCGAGGCGGCGAGCTGCAGTCCGAGCTCATCGCAGCGCGCCGTCATTTCCTCGAGCACCTGATCGATCGTGTATTGATAGACACCGGTTGCGCGCGCGACGGTGCGCCGGACCTCCTGGCGGATCCGGGTGATAAACCGTGAGGCCCGCAGGCTGCCGGCGTGTTCGGGTGCATCCGAGAACAGGCGCCGCAGGTCGCGGTCGTAGAAATCGGGATATTCGCTGCCGTAGTACTCCGCCTTCCTGCGGTAGTGCTCGCGCAGCGTCCGCCGGATGCGATGCAGCGGATCGACCAGACGCTTGGTCGTGACGAGCGCGGGTTTCGTGGCAGTCTCGCGCATCAGCACGTCCACGTACTCCAGCTTCTTCAGGGCCGGCCACTCGTGATACCGCCGCCGCCAGTCGGAGCGCGGGTTCAGCCAGACGGCAAACGTCTCGGCGAAATCCTCGTCGGGATGGCTCTGCGCGTACCAGTAGTCGAGGTGCAGCACGAAGCTGCGGCTGTAGGGCTTCGGCGTGTACCACTCCGGGTAAGGGGTCGCCGATGACCCGAACAGCGCCCGGCGATTGCGCCGGCGCTGCAGCAGGTACGCGTTGTCGATCGCGTGGCCCGCCTCGTGGCGGAGGATGCGCAGGCAGCCGCTGTGCGTGCCTCCCTCGACCTCGAACATCTGGTTCTGTTCCAGCCTGGCGAGCCGCGGGTGCGCCAGATAGAACGGGATGGCGATTCCGGGCACGTCGTCTGGCGTAAACCACTCGTCGGAGAGCCAGAAGTAGGGGCGGAACGTGATGCCGCGCTCCGCGAGCTCGTCATAGAGCTGCGCGATGCGCTTCTCCAGCACGCTCCCCTCGATCGTGACCCCCAGGTCGCACATGCGAAGATCGAGCAGTTGCTCGTCGGTGAACTTGAGCCATGCGGGACCCACGGTCGGCGCAGCGGTCTCTTTGCCACCGGGTCGGGATTCAGGGGGTGCGAGGGGATCGGGGACGCGCGCAGCCCCGGGGAGCGCCGTGTTCGCGGAATCCGGATCTGACATCGCTATCAGTATCGGCCACTGCGAGCCGGGCACGAGGAGGCGCTGAGGGAATCGCGAGGCCCCTCTCACCAGACGCATGGCCGCGGTCTCGAAGGGTGCTCAGCGTTTCGCGTCGTATCCCCGCGGCTGGCCGTCGTGGCGCGGATCGGCGACGCCGATCCACCGGTCGCCCTGACGAACAATCAGATAAAGCCGCGCGTACCCGGACGATTCGGTGACCGGGTCGTAACCCATGGTCCGCACGTCCCTCAGCAGCTCGGCCGTGAAGCCATGCTCCACCTGCACCCGGGGATTGGCCGCGGTTGGCGAAGATCCGCGGCATCCGCACCGCGTCGAGCGGGTCGAGCCTGTAGTCGAGCGCGTAGACCATCACCTGCACGATCTCGGTCGGAATCCGTCCCGCGCCAGGCGCGCCGATCACCATCTGGACTGACCGATCCTTCAGCACGATCGTCGGCGCGATCGTGGTCGTCCTGATCCGCCAGCGGCTGCGCGACGGCTGCTCGATATTCTGCCCCGTGAAGCGGAAGCCGGAGTCGTTGAGGAAGAACCCGGCGGCGAAGGCGCCGGAGCCCCACACGCTGCTGTTGGTCACCGTCAAGGCGACCGCGTTGCCCGCGCCATCAACGACAGAGATGTGCGTCGTCTCTCCGGCAGTGTCGTCCTGCACATCGTCTGGTTCTGACGGCCGCAGTTGCGTCACCGGATCGAGCGCCGGCGTTGACGCAGGCCGTGCTCGGCGAGCAACTTCGAGTCGGCGACGCGCCGATAGCACCGTGTGCCCGCGGTAATCCGTGCACAGCGGCTCCTTCCAGCGCGGCGCGTACTCGGCGAAATCGCGCAACGTCGCGGGGTGCCCGCGGGCGTTCATGACCGAGAGTATCGCCTCCGCGACGGGTCCTCGGTGGAAGCCGTTCACGCCGTCGCGGGAGATGCGCCGCAGCGAATCGGCCAGCAGAGGATTGCGAATGACTCCCCCGGGCGAAACAGGCTTGCCGCCAGGGAAGTACACCTGCATCGCGGCCGCGTACGACTTCATCGTCGCTTCACCGGCGGCGATGAAATCCGCGAGGATCCTGCCGACGGGATAGCCGTCGTCCGCCAGCCTGATCGCCGGCGCCAGGATCTGTTGGCGCGTCAAGGCGCCGTGCTTTTCCTGGAGCGCAAGAAGCCCGGCTACCGATCCAGGGATGGCGACGCCACGGAGGTCCCGTGCGCCCGGCTCCCGAGGCCCGGACGTCAGCGCCGGGGATCCGCGCCAGGAGTCTGCAAATTGCGCGGCGTAGAAATCCAGGTAGACAGGGCGGCTACTCTCGGCGAGCCATACCGTTGCCGCGCCGCTTCCGCCGAGGCCCGACATCTGCGGTTCCACTACTCCAATCGCGAACGCCGTAGCGACCGCGGCATCGACCGCATTGCCTCCAGCGCGCAGCATCGCCACACCCGCCTCGCTGGCGAGGGGACTGGCTGACGTGACCATCCCGTCTGGTGCGACCGCACGTTTCGCTTCGTCCGCCGGTGAAACCTGGAATGCAGGACTGGGCGCCGAGGAGGGAGGGGCGGATTGCCGCGGCGGCCCGGGAGCGCTCGCGCACGCGGCGGCGAACACGGTCCCGAGGACGAAGTAGAGAACCACGTGACGCGAGCTCAGCACGGCACCATCTTGCCCCATCGCAGGAAGATGTGAAATCGCATTCGCGACACAACCTGGGCGCCCGTCTGACGACGCGGTCGCGAAACCGGCACCGGGGTTCACCGAGGCGCGCGGTCGCTCGATCGGACGGCTGCGCCTTGCGCCGGAC
>JACDDJ010000392.1 GCA_013817065.1 Acidobacteriota bacterium | reverse complement strand
GTGCCCGAATGTGCCAGGGGAGGAGAAACGGCTGTAACTACTAGTTGGAACAGCTACTTAGAGCTTGAAGCGCGCGTGAACGCGTCGGATTGCCGGGGCAGAAGTCTGGCTGGGAGCAAAAGTCCCGAAGGCGGGCACAAGACTAAGGGCGGACTACACAGACCTGCACACCTCGATGCGATCACCGGCCCGCGTGCCAGAGGTTTCGATCTGCCCGGCGGCGCACTCAACCACGGCAAACCCGCCCCACGCGCCCGCGATACGGCGCCGCGGCACGGCATTACGCACCTTTATTACGCGTCCGTCTCTGGCGACGAACAGGATGTCGATCGGAAAGCGCATCGCGAAGGTGTGAACCAGGTTGGTCGGGGCAATGATCAGGGCCTGGCCTGGCGCCAGACCGTCCCTCCCAAGCAGACCTTTCCGCCGGTCGGACGAATCGAAGGCGGTCTCGAGCTCGGTCGCGACGAGCAGCCCGGTCCTGGCGTTGCGGATCATCGGCGTCCCGCCGGCCCGCTTGAGGAGCGGCTGCAGAAAGTGCGGCTTGCTCATCGATCGACGGCGAACTCCGTCGCCCGCCAGACATTAGTCATTGCCGGGCAAGCCGGTAGTGGCAACGACCTGCCGCGGGCGAGGAATTGCCCGCAAAATCGCTCCGGCGTGCTGGCCGCCGGCTTGATGAACGGGATCCCATGGACGCTCCCCAGCGATCGGACCAATTTCCCTGCCCCTTCTGCCGTTCCGGCTCGCTGCTCCTTATCGGCGGCAATCGGCGCTTTCACTACCATCGGTGCGACGACTGCGCCGAGATCTGGACCGTGAGTCAGTCATGGCAACGGACCGACGCCAGCCGCCCGGAAAACCGCCCGACGCTGATGCACTGAGCCCGTCAACCACCCTCCAACCCGCCAATCACCTACAGAATCCGTATTCCTCCTTACCTTTTTGATAAGCGCGGCTCCAGGGAGTTGACCGTAAGGTCGAGCTAAATAGCTGATTCGGCATGGATTAGTCGATTCAGGCCGGCCGGGCGCGACGGTTGCTATCTGCCCCTGCGCAGAATAACTCTGCGCGGATCGGCAGTTCGATCCGATAAAATCCCTTGCAGTCGTCAAAGTCATGAGCGACACCGTTTCGGCTCCCGTCACGTCCGTCAGGCCCAACAGCGTCGGTGCCCCGGTGATCATTGCCGGCAGCCCCGCGATGCTGGACGTTCTGGCCATTGCCCGCAAGTCAGCGGCCGGCAACGCCAAGGTCCTGATCACCGGCGAAAGCGGCGTCGGCAAGGACGTCGTCGCACGCCAGATCCACGTCAACTCGAAGCGCGCCCGCGGCCCGTTCATCGCGGTCAACTGCGCCGGTCTGACCGAGACGCTGCTCGAATCCGAGCTCTTTGGACACGTCAAGGGCAGCTTCACCGGCGCCTACCGCGACAAGCGCGGCAAGCTGGCGATGGCGCACGGCGGCACCCTGTTCCTGGACGAAGTCGGGGAGATGAGCCTGCGCATGCAGGCGCTGCTGCTGCGCTTCCTCGAGACCGGCGAGATCCAGTCGGTCGGTGCGCACGACGAGAGCACCCAGGTCGACGTCCGCGTCGTCGCGGCCACCAACCGCAACCTTCCGGAACGCGTTGCCGCCGGTGAGTTCCGCGAGGACCTGCTCTATCGCCTTCGCGTCATCCACATCCACGTGCCGCCGCTGCGCGAGCGCCGCGAAGACATCCCGCTCCTGATTACGCACCTGCTCAAGCGCGCCGAACGTCCGATGGAGGTGTCCGAGGACGCGATGCTGCTCCTCCAGCGCTATCGCTGGCCGGGCAACATCCGCGAGCTCCAGAACGTCATGGAGCAGGCGATGTGGTTCGCGGACCGCGAGATGATCGACGTCGGCCACCTGCCACTCAGCCTGCGCACGGCCGGCGACACGCTGCTGCCGCAAAGGGAACGCCGCCGCCAGATCGCCGACGATCTGTACGACGCACTCGTCTCAGGTGGCTACGCGTTCTGGGATCACATCCACCCGATCTTCCTGTCACGCGACATCACGCGCCACGACGTCCGCGAACTCGTCGTCCGCGGGCTGCGGACGACCCACGGCAACTATCGGTCGCTCCTCAAGCTGTTCGGGATCCCGACGGAAGACTACAAGCGCTTCCACAACTTCCTGATGGCCCACGGCTGCAAGGTGGACTACCGGTCGTTCCGACAGGGCACGCCGGAGCCTTCGAGGCGTCACCAGGTTCTTCTGCCGCCATTGGCCGCTCCCGGAGCTGCGCCGCCGGACCCGCCGGGCGGGACTCACGACCGGCGAAGCGGCGCGTAGCACGTTGCACGTTGCACGTGCTGCGTGCGACGGGCTACGTGCGGCGTGCTGTGCTACGTGTTGCGTGCTGCTACGTGCGGGCGTGCGAGGCCACGTGCTTACGTGCGACGTGCGAGCGTCGCGGAACAGGCGGACAACCGGCGGGTCCATGTCAGTTCCACGGCGCGATGCGGCCAGCCCGCTGCGCCAGGTCGAAAAACGATCCGGAGGCGTTCCCACCGGGCGGCGGCGCTGATTCGCCATCAGCGCGCGGGTGACCCCACTATCCAAACGATCCTCTACCAGCTTTCGATTGACCCCAGCCGGAGCCGGGTCGTAAGCCTGCGCCGGAGGATCGTTTTTCCGGGCGGTAGGCCGAGGCGCCGTGCGACTGACATGGACCCGCCGGTCCGCGCTCCCTCGATCGCGCGCGTGCCATTGCTCCGGGGCCAAGGCGGGTGCCGCCGCGGTACTGACCCGCCGAGTCCGCCTACGGTATCAATGACTTAGCGTTAAGTTGAGTGTCCCCATTATTCGCGCCGCATCTCTGCGGCGTATACTCGGCCCGTCGGTAGTCACGGTGTTCTTCGGAATCGTGATCCGGATGTTCTACCAGGAGCATGAGCCACCGCACTTCCACGAGAAACACCACGGGCAACGTGCCACGTTCGACTTTTCAGAGACGATCGTCGCCGGGCAGATGCATTCGAGAACCGCGAAGCGCCTAATCCGCGACTGGACGCGTCTGAACCGACAAGAGCTCGAGAACAACTGGCGCAGGATCAAGTCAGGCGAAGGGCTCGAGAGAATCCCGCCGTTGGAGTGAGGTGCCATGATGTACTTGCCGTCTGTCGTCAGCGCGAAGCACATCGGCGGGTTTCGGGTTCACCTGGCTTTCGACGACGGCGTCCAGGCAGATCTGGATTTCGAGCGGTGGCTGAGGGGACCGATCTTCGAACCGCTCAGGAATGCCGAGTACTTTTCACGCCTGTTCGTCGAGGGCGGGGGTGTGGCTTGGCCGAATGGCGCCGACATCGCGCCAGAGACGCTCTACGAGGCAGCTGTCGCCGAACAGTCCAACAGGCCTCTGCAGCCGGCAGCGGCTGTTCGCGAGAAACGCGCCGAGTACAAGCCTTCGACCCGCCGACGACGCGGTTGACGGCGCTCGCCTTGGGCGCCCACGTCAACTCCACACTTCAAACCTCAAACTCCAAAATCGGCGGACGCCTGGCGGCTATCGCCGCCAAATCCCAACGACCAACCTCCAACTACCAACGCGGCTGGCGCCCTCCCGCGTAGCTGCGCGTAGACGTTCGACCTTCGTAGAAGCTTGGAGGTTTTGGTAGTTGGAGATTGGTCGTTTGCGCCGCGAAGCGCGCTAGATCCGAAGGCCCCGCAGGCACGGGACGCCCCCCATCTGGCGGGGATTGGTCGTGATTCTCATGAATCGCACGACCGCATTGTCGCGGACTCGGCTCTGGACGGCTGGAGTGAGAACCGGGTAGTTTTGCTATCGTATGGAGTCACTTCGAGAGAAACACACATATGAAACGCTTTACTGCGGTCGTCGAGCGGGATTCTGAAACCGGATTATATGTGGGCCATGTGCCCGGATTTCCTGGCGCACATACGCAGGGCGCGACCCTCGACGAACTGAACGCCAACCTTCGCGAGGTTCTTGCGATGTTGCTCGAAGATGGGGATCGGGAGCTCGAAACCGAGTTCGTCGGTATTCAGACGGTCCAAGTGGGTTAGGGTTGAGCAAGCCGCCCGTCCTCAAACCTCGTGAGGTGGTGGCCATTCTCAAGCGACTCGGGTTCGCCGAGGTGCGGCAGCGTGGCTCGCACAAGCAGTTCGCTCACGCGGACGGTCGTGTTACGACGGTGCCCTTCCACCAAGGCCGAGACATTTCCCCCGCTTTGCTTCGCCAGATTGCCGACGACATCAACCTGTCGCTGGAAGAATTTCTCGAGGCGCGCTAATGCAAAGGGCAGACGGTCGAGAGCGCAAAATCTATGGCGAAACTGAAACGAGCTCGACAGATTCCGCGGTTTGAGTCCGAAGCGTCCGAGCGCGCGTTCTGGGAAACTCATGACACGACCGGCCTGGTCGATTGGAGCGGCGCCACCGCGGCGAGGTTCCCGAACCTGAAGCCATCGACCGAGACGATCTCCCTGCGCCTGCCGGCAGGCCTGCTGGCAGAACTACGGATACTCGCCAACAAGCGAGACGTGCCTTACCAATCCTTGCTCAAGGTCTTTCTTGCTGAACGCCTCATGCGAGAGAGGGTCGAGCAGCGCCCCGCGATGCCTGCTGACCGCCGCGTGCGGCCGGCAAAGGCACGGTCGAGCAAGCCTTCGACGCGAAGAGCGCGCGGCTAGTCGGCGCCTAATTACCAACGCCCGACCTCCAAGGCGGCTATCGCCGCCAGATCCCAACGTATTTGTTTAGCGGGTCAAGGTTCGCGTCTATCACTGGAGGGAACTGGCGCCAATCTTCTTCTCTCCCAAAACGGAGACGAGGATGCCTGCGGCACCACACGACGACACCACGGCTCGACGACCCGACCGTTTCTTTCATGCCGTGGTGTTCGTCGTGCCGTGGTGACGTCGTGACCGCCGGAGGCGAACAGTGTTCTCACCGAAGATCCGCTCGACATCGCTGCCCTCAGGAGTGATCTTTAAGCTGTCCGGACGCCAGCACTGGTGGACACGTCGTCATAGGCGGCGGAGAAGTGGTCCCGGTCAGGTCACCCGCTAACCACAGACATCCCAACTACCAACCTCCAACTACCAAGGCGGCTGGTGCCCTCACG
>JACDDJ010000391.1 GCA_013817065.1 Acidobacteriota bacterium | reverse complement strand
CTTTATGGCGGTGAAAACGCCTGGCACAGCTCATGCGATACAAGGGTCCATGCTCGAAACGATTCGCTCCTGCCAGCTCGAAGCCTCCGTCATCTGCTCGTCGGATGAAGTCGCCGCGGACATACGCGATCGGCGGGTGGACAGCTTCTCCCTCTTCGCAGACCTTGATGAATCGCAGCGAGAGCAGCTCGGCGTCGATGTCTGGAGCATCGGCCTGCGTGCGCTTCGCAACGCCCATTCGGCGGCGGAGGAATCGAAGCTGAGGGACGTTGGAGACGCGCTTGTATCGGACATCGACCGCCACCTGCGAGGTCACATCGACCAGCAGCAGGCAACGATTGCCGGGGTTCTCGAACGGTTTTTCGATCCTAAAGATGGACAGGTAACGCAGCGCCTTGAAGCCTTCGTGGCCGATCATGGCGTTCTTGCTCGCCTCCTTGAAAAATACCTCGGACCGCAAAATAGCGTCCTTGCCGAAGCTCTCGCGCGTCAGGTCGGCGAATCGAGCCCGCTATTCAAGAAGCTAAGTCCGACCGAAAGCGATGGAGTCGTCAAGTCTCTTGAGAGTCAGCTCCGAGTCGTAATGAGCCAAGGCCACACGGAGCTGCTTCGGGCGCTTGATCCCCTCGCCGAGGATGGGGCTGTCGCTCGGTTCCTCCGGAGTCTGCGGGAAGAGCTGAAGGGCGCCGACGAGGATCGCGCAAAGCAGCTCTCTGCTGCCCTCGCGGCCCTGGACGCCAACGACGAAGGCTCTCTGCTCAGCCGCCTGGTTCGTGAGACTCACCAGGCGCGCCAGGAAGTACTCTCCGCGGTGAATCCTGACACTCCGAATTCGCCGTTGGCGATCCTGAAGACCAGCCTTACGCACCTCCTTCAGGCGCATATGGCCGACCAGGCCGAGGCCGCGAAACGGCAGGAGGCACGTCAGACGCAATTCGAGAAGGAGGTGCGTGAGGCGTTGGCACGAATCGAGACCAAACGCAGTCAGGACCAGAAGAGCGTCCGTGGTGGTCTCGACTTCGAGGATGCGGTCATCTCCTTCGTTCGGGCTGCAACGCAGGGTGCTGCGTGCGTCTTCGATGTCACCGGCGCGACGGCGGGGGTCGGCCGATGCAAGAAGGGCGACGCGATCCTACGGTTCACAGGCGAAAGCGCGTTTGCTGGTGCCGGGGTAGTGTTCGAGGCGAAGCATGACGCTACTTACACCGTTCAGAAGGCCCTTGATGAACTCGACGCCGCCCGCAAGAACAGAGATGCATCGGCCGGAGTGTTTGTGATGGCTCGATCGCACGCGAGCGCCGTGTTCCCAAGATTTGCTCGGTTCGGAAGCAACGTTCTCGTAGTCTGGGATGACGAAGACCCTGCAACTGACGCGTATCTCCACGCCGCGATTCTGCTCGGGATGGCTCTCGTTATGCGCGTCCGAACGACGGGAGACGCTGGCGACATCGCTGCTTTGCGCGACATCGAGGCACGTATCGAGGCCGAGCTCTCGCGTCTCGAGAAGATGGAGAAGCACAGCGAGGCAATTCGCAAGAACGTGGACGGCATCAGCGACGAGATTCGCAAGGCGCAGAAGGCCTTGGACCGCCTGCTTCAAAACGCCCAAAGCACTCTTCGTGCGCTCAATGTGGAACTGCCCGACGAAGCAGCCGAGCGGGGCTCACCGGTTCTCTTGCCGAACGGATCCTTCGAGGGTGCAGTGTCGGCCCTCCCCCTCGAACGGGGGGCAGCATGACGGACAGAGCGCCGGCAATACTCGAACACGCTCTGGCCACCGGACCGAGAAACTGTCAGCGATTTGTGAAGCGGCAATGCAGGAGAAACGATGATCTCTCGTGAGGAATTACTTGAGCAACTGGGTTCGCCTTACACAAACCAGGTCGTTCCCCGTCTGCACCGGTTCGCGTATGTTCCTGACTCCGTCCTCGATAAGCTCGATAAGCTCGCCAAGGACGCCTTGACCGAACATTGGGGTGCCTCGAACTTCGTCCTCCGCAAGTACATCGCCGCTCACCTTCCGTGGAGCATCGCAGTTCGGCGAAAGAGTGTCCACTGAATCCTGGGAATTCCACGCCCACCCACGCGTCAAGTAGGAAAGCTGAAGGAATGGCAAAGCGCAAGCGGAAGAGCGCGACGGAGGCGCAGGCGTTGACGCATGGGCCTGTATTGCTTCGTTGGAGTCAGCACGTCCCTTCAACCGACGTTCAGGACCCGTTGGGACTGGCCCTCCGAGGGTCGGGCCGCCTGGCCACACTTTTGATGTTTTGTGTGACGTCCATCACTCCAAGAGCCCGTTACTTCTCGTTCATCCCGTGGTGCGTATACGACTGGCAACGTCGAGAGAAAGGTCGGAGCCCCGCCGTCGGCCTGCGAGATGCGATCATCACCCGAGAGAAGGCGCTGGTCCTCGGATCCGTGGCGCACCACGATGGTAAGGCTTGCGTCGGCGGCGCGTTGGTCGGTTCGGACGCTCTTATCGCATGGTTCCACAAGAGCCAAAGCGAGGCCGAGCTGAAGAAGCTTCCATTCGCGAAGTATCCCGCTGTGGGCGCTTACATCAATTCCTTGGTCAACCTCGGCTTCTTCCTAGAGACCGCTGGGGCGGCGGATTCCGACGATGAGGAGGATGCTGTCCCAGTGGCCTTCGACGACTTGGAGCTCTCGCCGTTGGGCACAAGGCTCGCTGAGGCGTACGACGAGGTCGTCGGCCAGCTCACAGCGGTACGCGAGTTGGCCGACCCGCGGGCACGGGTATCGATGCGCAGCCTCCGCGAGTTCGGCAAACGCGGCGGATTCTGCGAGCTTGCCAGCCCAGCCTCCCGCGACCGCTCGGTTCTTCGCGATATCTTTTTCTCCAGGCCGGGCACCGGTGACAAGTCGCACCGGGTCCGGAAGGAGTCATTGCTGCTGATTCTCGAGCTCTCTCGCCAGCTGAGTGTGCTCGACGTCAGAGTTGGCGACTCGGCATTCAGTTCCGCAGTCTACTTTGACCAGGTCGTCACAGAGGCTGGGACTACAGTCGACATCCTGTGGCCGCCGGCACTCGCCGATATCAAGTCTCGATGGCGGATGTTCTACTTTCACCATTACATGTCGGTGGCGCTGGAAGGCATGTTCGCGTGGATGGTTGCGCAGGCGTCGGCACAAGGCCTGGCCGGCGTATCGATCGACGAGCTGATCGCCACACTCGATGAGGCTGCAGCCAACAGGTTTGCTTCGGAGTCATGCGGCGGTCCAGCATCGCGGTGGTTTGGCAGGTCCACGCCGGCGATGTTCTTCGCCATGCAATCCGGAGGCGGAACCGAGTTGAATGCCCTCACCAGTAGGGCGCTCGACAAGGAACTGCGAGCCAGCCACAAGTGTGCCGAGGATCAGTTGGAGAGCATTCTACGTTTGAAAGAACACAGCGAATCACAAACGGGTCTGGCCGCGAGCCTCTTGTTACTCGGAGTGACGCTCGCCCGCTACACGCAGTGGGATGAGGGGCCTTATGGACGGTGGCTCGCGCAGGCTGCAAGAGATCCATATGTTGATCTGGTGCCTCCCGTTCTTACGAGAGCGTTATCTCGACGACTGGACAACTGGTGGACGCAGCCGTGGAACGAAATTGGACGATTCGTCCTTTCCAGGTACGTGGTCCAACAGCATCAATCGATGTCATACGAGAAGACCGCAGCCGGCGATCGGTGCCTGTTGCAGGTCGAAGGCTCTCGAATCATTGCAAGCGGGTCGTATGACAGGATCGGAATGGGGAATCCCAGGCTGCGAAGTGCTCTCCGCATTCTTAGCGACCTGGCACTGTTGCGCGAAACCACGGATGGAGCCACCCGCCTGACCGGCGACGGCACGCGGCTGCTGGACGACGAATTGTCCAAACTAGCCGACCAATGAAGTATCTAGACGTTGCCTCCTTGTTCGACGGTGACCCCGCTCATCTGGCATTGCTTTCGACATTTCAGTTCGATCCTGACTTCTTTGAGCGTCGATTGCTTCGGTGTGATGCTCTGCAGAAGGCCAGGCGAATTGTCGTGTTCGTGGATTCGCGGGAGTGGTTGAGACTGTTGCGGCAAGAGTCGCCGGCGAGGTTGGTAAACCGTAGATACCTGGTGGTTCCCGTCAGCCAAAAAGGAGGACTATTCCATCCGAAGCTGACGCTTGTGCTCACAGAGGATGGGGGCCGAGTGTTGTGCGGAAGCAACAATCTCACCAGGTCGGGCTGCTCCAGCAACCTAGAGCTGCTTAATACGATTACCTGGGCCCGCGCGTCCCCCATTGCGGGTCACTTGACGGTCGTGCAGAAGGCGTTCGCGTTTTTCGAGCAGGCCGCCATACATGGAGAGATTGGCGTCGGTCGGATTGCGAAGGAATGGATCGCTGACGCTGGCGACGCTTGTCCTTGGTTGAAGACTCCAGCAAGCGTCGGCGCAGGTGAAAGGGTCCGGCTCGTTCACAGCTACGAAAGCGGCCTATGGTCCGAACTGTCTCAGCAATTGGCTCAGGATGACCCGTCAGAGTTCTTCATCGTGTCGCCGTTTCATGATGCGGACAACGCGATGTGTAGCCGGCTTTCCGACGCGTGGCCCGCGGCCAAGATCGAGATGCTCGTTCAGTCACAGGTCACGCGGCTGGCCGTGCCAGTTCTGAAGAGGTTGAAGACCGTCAGACTGTCTGAGTTGATTAACGAGTCGCGCCGAGTACACGCGAAGTTGCTCGCGTGGCGAGGTCGACACGGCAGCGGATGCATTGCCGGCAGCGCCAATTTTACTTGCGCTGCGTTTGACGGCAGGAACGTTGAGGCGTGCCTGTTTGTGGACGATTCGGCCGGACCGGTGGATGAATTGTTCGACGCTCGGCTATCGAAACGCGGTCTGGCCTTCGACGAGTTTGAACCAGGCGTTCAAGGCGAACCAGATTCCGACGATTCGAAGGAGCCCCCGTTGCATCTTCGTTCCATCGTGATGGGAAGAGCCAATCATTTGTCGCTGAGTTACGTGAATGACTTGCCCGCCACAGCACTTCGCTTATCGATTCGAGCGCCGGGCGAGTCGCTGCCACGCGTGAGTGTTGGGGTTCCCAGGAAGCCGCACGCCGTAGAAGATGTCACTGTCCCGGAA